>LJCR01002434.1 GCA_001399705.1 Kouleothrix aurantiaca | reverse complement strand
CGCGAAGCCGCGCCCCAATCCTGGATAAGCGGGCGCTTGCGTTTTTCGTCCATCGCTGGCTCGCCACTGCGGAGCAAGTTTTCCAGCTCGTCTTCGTACAGCACCGCGTCGACCAGCCCGCGCTCGCGGGCGGCAGGTGCGGGCAGCGGCGCGGCGTCGATGGCGGCGCGCACCGCTTCTTCGGGAAGATTGCGGGCGGCAGCGACCGCCGCCACAAAGCCGGCGAAGCGACCGTCGGCCAGGCGCTCAAGCTGCTCGCGGTTTTCGTCCGAAATATCGCTGCGCACGAATGGCTCGCCAGCCGCCTTGAACGCTGAAACAGCGGTATACTCGACGCTGACGCCATACTTCGCCAGGGCGTCGCGCAGGAACTGCACCTCGGTGCGCACGCCCAGCGTGTTCAGCATCACCGAGGGCGGAATGACGATCTGGTCGGCGGCGCAGGCGGTGTAGTAGCCAGCCATGTCCGCGCTGATCAGGTAGGCGACCACGCGCTTGCCGCTCGTGCGAAAGCGCGCCAGCTCGTCGCGCAGGCTTTGCAGCGTGGCCCAGCCGCCCGCCAGCCCGTTGATGCGCAGCACCACCCCGCGCGCCTGCGGGTCGGCAGCAATGCGCTGTAGCTGGCGGCGCAGCCCCTGCAGGCTGGCGGGCTGGCGCATGCCGAGGAAGCGGCGCTGCCACCAGCGCGGCGCGGCGGCAAACTCGGGCAGCGCGCCGTCGAGATCAATCCGCACCCAGGCAACGCGGCGGCGCAGCAGTGCGCGCCAGCCGTTGCGTGCGCGGCGAATGAGATTCGTGAGGGCGAGCAATATAGCTTGAATCATAGGATGAGTGTTGGGTCGGCAGTTGGCAGTCGGCAGGAACACGTTGAGCTGATTGTAAAAAAGGTACTGCCTCTGAACACTACCGGCTGCTTACGGGCTTTTGTTGAAATCCACAAAGCGGTAGCCGTCGCCGCGCTCGGTCATGATGTACTTTGGGTTGGCGGGGTCTTCCTCGATCTTCTGGCGCAGGTAGGTGA
>LJCR01002432.1 GCA_001399705.1 Kouleothrix aurantiaca | reverse complement strand
GGTTTGCTAGTATCCCACGCGATCCGCCCGGCAAAACCTGTCAAGCGGGCGATCGTTTCGGTCAGCTCTTTGATACTAATCTCGTAGGCGCTACCCAAGTTCACTGGTTCGCTGCCGTTGTAGCGCTCGGCGGCCAGCACAATGCCGCGCGCTGCATCGTCAACATACAAGAACTCGCGGGTTGGGCTGCCATCGCCCCAGGCTTCAATCACGGCGTCGCCACGGTCGCGCGCATCAACACATTTTTTAATCAGCGCCGGGATGACATGGCTCGAAGCCGGGTTAAAATTATCGCCGGGGCCATACAAGTTCACCGGCAGCAAAAAGCTGCTGTTAAAGCCATACTGCTCGCGGTAGGCCTGGCTTTGCACCAGCATCATTTTCTTGGCCAGGCCATACGGGGCATTGGTTTCTTCGGGGTAGCCGTTCCAAATATCGTCTTCGCGGAACGGCACGGGCGTATATTTCGGGTAGGAGCAGACCGTGCCAATCGCCACAAACTTTTCCACGCCGGCGCACCACGCTTCGTGCAGCAGCTGTACGCCCATCATCAGGTTGTCGTAGAAAAATTCGGCCGGGTGCTCGCGGTTCGCGCCAATGCCGCCAACATTCGCCGCCAGATGAATAACCATGTCTGGCCGCGCGTCGGCAAACATGCGCCGGATGGCCGCCGCATCGCGCAGATCGTAATCGCGGCTGCGCGGGATATGGATGTCGCCCGCGCCATGCTCGCGCAGCGTGCGCACCACCGCCCCACCCAGGAAGCCAGCGCCGCCTGTTACCACCACGCGCCGCTTTTGCCAGAAGCTGCTTGCTGTGTTGCTGGAAATATAGGCAACTTCTTTCATACGACTGCTCATTGCTATGCCCCCTGCCGCTTGCGCTTGGGCGCGCGCGCGCTGCCATTGCTATATGCCGGGGTCGCATCGCCGCTCAACACGCCATTTGGCGCGGCCAGCTCGGGCTGGATGCTGGCGCGCGGCGTGGCTACGGCTGCGTTACGCTGCTCGGCAACGCTATCG
>LJCR01002431.1 GCA_001399705.1 Kouleothrix aurantiaca | reverse complement strand
ACCAGATCCGGCGGGCGCTCGCGAGCAGCCGTCAGCGCGGCGGTGCCAGTGCTGGCGATCTCGACGCTGAACCCTTCAAACGCAAGGCCGCGGCGCAGGTAGCCGGCGATTTCGCTTTCGTCTTCGACAATCAAAATGTGCGACATAAGCATCAGAAATAATCAAGCGGGCCCGCGCGCATTGTAGCAGCCAGTGGCGCAGCGTGCAACCGCCGCAGAATCAAACCGGCCGAGCAGCACTGCCGCCCGGCCGATTCGATAACCACACCCTTCCTTCGGATTCAAGAATACACCCCGAATGTGAAGCATCGATGATCAGGCGCGGCCAGATGCATAAATAGTTGTTCACAGCTTCATAATCAGGTATCGACGGGCGCGGCAGCCGTAGTATAATCGACACAGGGTCAAATTTCTGCCCCGCAATCCAGCCTGCAACCCAGCAAGGAGAACCCGACACCATGCCGCTCTCTGGTCAGGTCGCCATTGTCACTGGTGGGTCGCGCGGCATTGGCCGTGCCATCGCCTGCGAGCTCGCCCGGCAAGGTGCGCGCGTCGTCGTCAACTATCAATCCAACGCCGCCGCCGCCGAAGAAGTGGTTGCGCAGATCAGCGCGGCGGGCGGCAGCGCGTTTGCACACGCGGCTAACGTTGCCGACCAGCAGGCCGTCGCTGGCATGGTCGACGCGTGCCTGGCGCGCTGGGGCCAGCTCGATATGCTGGTGAACAACGCCGGCATCACTGCCGACGCGCCCATGATGCGCCTGAAGCCCGAGCAGTGGCGCGCCGTGATGGACACGAATCTGACCGGCGTGTTTCTGTGCTGCCAGGCCGCGCTGGCGCCGATGCGCGCGCGCCGCTACGGGCGCATTGTCAATATTGGCTCGCTGGCCGGGCTGGCGGGCAATGTCGGGCAGGTAAACTATGCGGCGGCCAAGGCCGGGCTGGTGGGCCTGACGCGGGCGCTGGCGCGCGAGGTGGCCGGCGACGGCATTACGGCCAATGTCGTCGCGCCCGGCTATATCG
>LJCR01002430.1 GCA_001399705.1 Kouleothrix aurantiaca | reverse complement strand
GTCATACTGGGTGCTGTCTCATAGTGCAGGCTGTGCGCGTATGCCCCGCGAATGCCCGCGGCGGCTGGCCGGCACAGGGTCGGGTTTCCTGCCTGCCATTATACGCCTTGCCGGAATGGCACAACAAAAGAACAGATCAGGCAGCGCGCGTGATCTGTTCTTTTGAGTGAATATAAATACGCACTACGCACTACAAAGCCAAAATCATAGTGCGTAGTGCGTATTTTTCTTTCCAACACAACCTTGCGACAAAACCGCATCTGCGGAATCTTCCCGCTACCCGATCTCGACCATCAGCGTGCCGAGTGTGACGCTCTGGCCCACAGCAATGTTGAGCTGCTCGATCGCGCCGGCGCGCGGGGCGCGGATCTCGTTTTCCATCTTCATCGCTTCAAGCACCAGCAAGGGCTGGCCGGCCACAACCTCTTCGCCGGGGCGCACCAGCAGGCGCGCGATCGTGCCGGGGATGGGCGCTTTGACGCGGCCATCGCCGCTGGCGGGGCGCTGCGCCTGGGCCTCGCGGTCGTGCAGCTCAAGGCGATGCAGCCCGCGCGTGGTGTGCAGCCAGTGCAGCTGCGGGTCGAGCTCGATTTCATACGAGCGCCCGCCCACCAGCGCCCAGGCCACACTGCCGTCGCCGTGGTAGCCGAATGTGATCGGCAGCTCCTCGCCCGCAATCGTGGCGGTGATGCCGCTGCGCGGATCGACCTGCACGTCCACGTCGAAAGATTCTTCGTCGATGCGAACCTGTATCTTGTTCATCATGCGTTTCCACATAGGAGCCGGGCAGTGCCAGCTCGTTCAATGATCGGCTAGCCCAATTCTTTTCGAGTAGGCCACAAAGACTCAAAGACACCAAGTTTGTATAGCGCCGCTTCCCGAAGCCCTTCGTGCCTTCGAGTCTTCGTGGCAATCGTCCCTGCGCGTTCACGCGCACTAGCCCGGCAGCGCGCGGCTGGAGCGATGCCAGCCCGACTGGAGCTGCCAGGGCTGGGTGGGCTGCGCCGCGCCCGCGCGCCTGGC
>LJCR01000243.1 GCA_001399705.1 Kouleothrix aurantiaca | reverse complement strand
GTGTATGAGTCGGGATGGTGCAGCGGCTTTGGCTACTGTGTCAAAATTGATCATGGCGGCGGGGTGGTTACGATTTATGGGCATATGATCAAAAAGCCACCAGTCAAGGTTGGCCAGGTTGTGGATGTCGGCGATCTGATTGGCTATATGGGTAGTACCTTCGACCGCAGCGGTGGCGGCTATTCGACTGGCGTGCACTTACATTTCACTGTCAAGGTCAATGGCAAAGCAGTCAATCCATTGCAATTCTTGCCGTAGGCGAACCTGGTAGATCGTAGGATTCTCGGGTCAGGTAATAGTCAGCGCAGATGCATATCGGCGCTGATTTTTATTGGCGTGATATTCGCCACCATGCTACAATAAGGTCGCCGCTTCGCCATTTTTATAGTGTTTTCGGCAGAGTCGCCAATGTGTTTACCAATACAAGTGCAACAGTAGCGCTGCCAAGAAATGCTCTATACGTGTTTCACGTGAAACAATTTGTCTCCAGATACAGTGTTTGTAGTGATATTCTGCTGATGTTTCACGTGAAACACAGTGGCTGAGCATAAAGAGTTTGTGTAATAAGTAGGTGCGGATGTGGCCAAAACAGATAAGCCAATAGTTATAGCGGTCTCCAATCAAAAAGGCGGTGTGGGCAAAACCACGACGTCGGTCAATATTGCGGGCATACTTGCACAGGGTGGGCTGCAGGTCTTATTGGTTGATTGCGACCCGCAAGGCAATGCTACAACAAGCCTGGGGATTGCGAAAGGCGATTTGGACAATACAACCTATGAAGTTTTAATGGGCCTTTCTGATGCACACGATGCTATTCTCAACACTGGGCGCGAGCGCTATGATATTCTGCCCGCCGGTGAGCACCTTGCTGGTGCGATGATCGAGTTGACGAGCGCTGAGAGGCGTGAATGGCGCATGAACTCGCTGGTTGAGCAAATTGGCGCGAAATATGACTATGTGCTGATCGATTGCCCGCCTTCACTTGGCTTGCTGACACTCAACGCCCTCTGTGCAGCAGATTATGTGCTCATTCCCTTGCAGTGTGAATATCTTGCGCTCGAAGGCTTGGCGCAGCTTAAAGGGACGATTGACCGGGTACAAGAGCAGTTTAATTCGCGCCTTTCAATTCTGGGTGTTGTGATGACGATGTATGATGGGCGGACTAATCTTGCACAGCAGGTAGTTGAAGAAGTCCGCCGCTATTTTCCGCAGCGTATCTTCAACACGCTGATCCCGCGGAGCGTGCGCGTCAGTGAGGCGCCGAGCTATGGCCAGCTTATCGCTGAATATGATCCGCAGAGCCGCGCCGGGCTTGCCTATGCGCAGCTCGGGCAGGAAATGCTGCGACGCATCGGGAAGAAGGTGGCGGCATGAATAAGCGTGTGCGAGGGGGAATGGGCCGAGGCCTAGATTCCCTGTTTACGCCGGCGGCGCCCAGCACCGGAGTGCGCGAAATTACAACTGCCAGCATTCAGCAGAATCCGCGTCAGCCACGCACGTATTTCGACGAACAGGCTCTCGAAGAGCTTGCGGCCTCGATTCGCGAGCATGGTATTATCCAGCCCCTGATTGTCAGCAAGCGCGACGAAGATACCTTTGAACTGATTGCTGGCGAACGGCGCTGGCGTGCTGCGCAGCGCGCCGGGCTGGAGCGCGTGCCGGTGATTGTGCGCGAAACCACACCACAGCAGCTGCTTGAGCTCGCACTGATTGAGAATGTCCAGCGCTCTGATTTGAATGCGCTGGAAGAAGCCTATGCCTATCAGGCGCTGAAAGATGATTTTGGACTGAGCGATGAGGCCATTGCGCAGCGCCTGGGCAAGCAAAGCCGCGAAGCAGTTGCCAACACGCGCCGCCTGTTGCAGCTCGCGCCGGAGGCGCAGCAGGCGCTGCTGAAAGGCGCGATGAGTGCTGGCCACGGGCGGGCACTGCTTAAGCTGAAAGATGCCGAGCAGCAGTCGCGCGCGCTTCAGATGATTGCGGAGCACGAGCTATCGGTGCGTGAGGTTGAGCGGCTGAGCGATTTGGTGAAGGCAAATGGCGACAACCTCGACCTTGCGCTGGCGGCATTGCGCGAACAGCGCGCCGTGAATGGCAGCGCACGCAAGCCAGCACCAAAAGCCGCTGCGCCAGCCAGCCAGTCGCGCGAGCAATCGCCCGAGGATCTGGATGTGAAGCGTGAGATGGAGCGCGTGTTAGGGACGCCAGTGCAACTTTCGCGCACCGAGAAAGACTTACGCGTAACAATTGTCTTCCACACCGATGAAAAACTTCAGGAGTTTTTCGACATGCTCCGCTCGGCCTCGTAGCGCACAACGCTGCTGCAATCACACCGACGGCCCTTTTGCTTTAGAAATATTGCACCTGTATAATATAAGGCCACCTCGTCTGCAGACACACAGCACTCGCGATGCATAGAAAGCTATCGTATGATCTTTGCGTTTGGTAACCCGGTTTACGACTATATTGAGACGCCTGCGGTTACAACCGGCGAGCGTGTGCTCTCTGGCTGCTCTACCAACGGCTGCCTGGCGCTGGCGCGTCTGGGGCATCGCACCACGCTGGTGGGCCGCATTGGCGCCGATTACGCCCAGCGCTTCCAATCCGATATGGCGCGCTATCATGTTGCTGAGCAGGCTGAGCTCTGCGAGCAGACCGGCGGCTTTGGACTAATCTACGACTCGATGGGCAATCGGACCCTGGATGTGCTCGGGGTTGCCGCGCCGATTGAAGCAGTTCCTGGCGCGGTGGAAACGGCCCAAGCAGTTATTATTGGCCCAATTTTACAGGAAACGTCGTTCGAGCTGATCGAGCGCGTTAGGGCTGCTACGCCTGCGCCACTGTTTCTTGATCCGCAGGGCTTGTTGCGCCAGATTGGCCCGCATGGGCGCATCGAACATTTCTTCCCGCCCGATCTGGCACAGATTGCGCCGCTGTTTCACGTGATCAAGGCGAATGAACTTGAAACCGAAGTCATCACAGGAGTGAACCCGCGTGAGGATGGCCCCGAAGCGACCCGCCGCCTGAAGGCGCTGGGCTGCACAATTGCAGTTGTGACTTTGGCCGAAGCTGGCTCGCTGATTGACGACGGCACACACCTGTACCGCATCCCTGCCTACGCCACCGATGTGCGCGACCCGACTGGCGCTGGCGATACCTACATGGCTGGCTTTATCCACGCCTACTTGAGCGATCCTGCCAATCTCTACCGGGCCGGGTGCTATGGCTCGGCGACATCATCGATCTGGATCGAGTATACTGGCCCTGACGCGCCGATCTCGCTTGACGACGTTGAACGGCGGGCAGCGACGTTGCTTGCTCTGTAACGGAGGATGTATGAAACCAACGCTCACACGCTTTCGGAAGGGGTATGAGCAGTTTACCATCCCACTTGGCGCTTTGTGTACACGCGTTGGAATTACTGCTGACATGCTTACGATGCTGAGCCTGTGCCTTGGCGGCGCGGCGGCGTTTGCGATCTCGCGGCGCGCGTTTTTGCTGGGCGTAGTGCTTATTCTGCTGATGACCGCAGCAGACGTGCTCGACGGTGCGACGGCGCGCGCGGGTGGGACATCCAGCCCAGCGGGCATGCTGTTTGATCATGTGGTGGACCGCTACGCGGAATTTTTTATTCTTCTCGGGATCATGCTCAGCGGCGCGGCTAGCTCGGGCTGGACGATGTTTGCGCTGTTTGGCATGGTGATGGCCAGCTATGTGCGCGCGCGCGCCGAGGCCAGCGGCAAAATCGAGTCGTGCGATGTAGGGTTTGCTGGCCGGCCCGAAAAGATCACCATGCTATGCGTTGGGCTGTTTTTGCAGCCGTTCTTCCCGCAGCTGCGGCTGCTGCAGTGGGCTGTGATTGTGGTGGGCGTGTTCTCACACATCACTGCCGTCCAGCGGCTGTTGTATGCGCGGCGCGTTATTCTGGGCGATCAGGGGCGGCCACGCTTTCGCAAGGGGCAGGGCGTGATCTAGCGGCGGCTTTGCAATCAAGACACAGGCGCACTGGCGTGTGGATGCCAGTGCGCCTTTTTTGTGCGCGAAAACCTGGGCATAAGCGGCGGGGCTTGGCACCTGCAGTGCCGCGAACGCAGGCGATACGCATGAAAAGACCATCACTTAGTTTGACATAATAGAGAAACGTGCTTTACGACTGCTGGTCGGAGCTGGCGACGTGACAAAGCGCCGCGCATGATACGTTTATTATCATGGGTTCGGCTGTGTACTGATCGGCCCTCATCACAAAATTGTATACTTCAGCGGGGCGCATTGTGATACCATTTCTGGGCAGTCTTTTTCCAGCATAGCCTTCGATTGTTGGCGCCCATGCTGTGGCATCGATACGCAAAGTCCCACTATTAAGGAATGCCGTTGTGACCCAACAGGACCACACGCGCCTTGCTACTATCGCGCGGCTGCGACCATATATTGCCCCTGAATATTACCGCCAGCTTCACGAAACCGGCGACCTGCCCGGCGAGCAGATTGCGGCCGAGGTGGCGCGGCTGCGCGGCGAGCTGAGCGCGGTTGCGACCTATATTCCGTCGGCGCTGGTGCGCGAGCAGCTGGCCACGCCGGCGCCGGCCCGCGTGCGCGGCACCTACTGGCACGGCTCGGTGCTGTTTGCCGATCTGTCGGGCTTTACGGCGCTTTCGGGCACGCTGAGCGCGCTTGGCAAGCAGGGCGCGGAAGAAGTGTCGGCGATTATCAATGCGCTGTTTGGCGCGCTGGTGGACGAAGTGCACCGCTACCGGGGCGGGCTGCTCAAATTCGGCGGCGACGCGCTGACTGCCTTTTTCGACGCGGCGGTGCTGGAAGAAGACCATGCCCGGCTGGCGAGCCGCGCGGCGCTGGCGATGCAGGCGCGCATGCAAGAGTTTGGCGCGCTGCAAACGCGCGCGGGCACCTTTCAGCTGCGGCTGCGCATTGGCGTGCACAGCGGGCATG
>LJCR01002429.1 GCA_001399705.1 Kouleothrix aurantiaca | reverse complement strand
GCCGCAGGGCCTGCGCACCGACCTCAAGGGCGCTTCAATCAAGTGGATCGGCGGCGCCGACGGCCCGACCACGCCGTGGGAAGATGCTGCGGCCAAGAAATTCTCGGAAGCTACTGGCATCAACGTTACGGTGGTTCGCGGCCAGCAGAGCGCGACGGATCGCCTGGCAGAATACCGCCAGCAGCTCAGTGCCGGCTCCTCCGACATCGATGTGTACCAGATCGACGTGATCTGGCCGGGCATCATGGCTGAGTTCGCCGAGGATCTGAGCCCTGCCTTCCCCACCATCAAGGACGACTTCTTCCCGGCGATCGCCGACAACAACACCGTGAATGGCAAGCTGGTTGCCGTTCCCTGGTTCACCGACGCTGGCCTGCTGTACTATCGCAAGGACCTGCTCCAGAAGTATGGCATCGCCAACCCGCCGGCCACCTGGAAAGAGCTGGAAGACGCCGCCAAGAAGATCCAAGACGGCGAGCGCGCCGCTGGCAACCAGGACTTCTGGGGCTTCGTGTGGCAGGGCAAGGCCTATGAGGGCCTGACCTGCGACGCGCTGGAGTGGCAGGTTTCGAATGGTGGCGGCTCGATCATCGAGCCGGATGGCACAATCAGCATCAACAATCCGCAGGCGATCGCGGCGTTCGACCGCGCCAAGAGCTGGATTGGCAACATCACCCCGACGGGCGTGACCGGCTACCAGGAAGAAGAAGCCCGCGGTGTGTGGCAGGCGGGTAATGCCGCCTTCATGCGCAACTGGCCGTACGCGTACTCGATTGGCCAGGCCGACCCCAAGCTGAAGGATAAGTTCGACGTCGTTCCGCTGCCGAAGGGCGATGGCGACAAGGCCCGCAACGCCGACACGCTGGGCGGCTGGCAGCTGATGGTCAACAAGAACTCCAAGAACAAGGAAGCCGCGATTGAGCTGGTCAAGTTCCTGACCAGCGCCGAGCTGCAGAAGTCGAACGCGATCGAGCGCTCGCTGCTGCCGACCCGGCCGGCAACCTACCAGGATGCCGATGTGGTC
>LJCR01002428.1 GCA_001399705.1 Kouleothrix aurantiaca | reverse complement strand
GTGTAGAGGCACTCGGTTTTGCGTTTGCACCTGGCTACTGCACGCTGACGGTGCGCAAAGACGGGGTTGATTATCCGCTTGAGCTGGGGCGCGACGTGTGGCGGCCCGGCACAACCGGCGCGACGGCGGCCCTGCTGCCGGGAAGTGCGCTGGTGGACGTGGTGAGCTTCCCCGAGGCGGGCGCGGCGGCGGCGTGGAGCGCGCCCGATACGCTGGTGCTGGAGGTGCGGCACTACGCGCTGCCGCTACACTATACGCTCAGCTGCCAGTTCGCGGGCGACGGCGTGGTGGCGCAGCTGGTGCCAAGCCAGCGCTTTGGCGAAGAAACGATTGCGCCGCTGGAGGGACGAAGCGCGTGATCGCGTTGGACTGAAGCTGCCGCGCTTATAGCCAAGAAACAAAAGAATGAGCCACAGAGAACACCGAGATCACTGAGCAATAAAACCAAACTCAGTGCCCTCTGTGCGCTTTGTGGCTCGACTGATCTGGCTTTTGCAATAGGAGCGCGTAATCGCATCGGGTGTGTGCGCTGTGGGGCATCGGCCGAGGCGCAGCGCACACGCACTACGTTCCTTTTCCCAACATTTCCGCCGCAATCGCCGCCGACTCGGCAAAGGTCTGGTCGTGGCCGAGCAGGCGCAGCTCCTCCCCGATCAGGTCGGCCTCGCTCTGGCGCTCCAGGCGCACGCGGCGCTCCAGCGCGGGCATGCCGCTTGTTTCGGCGCGGGCGACTGCGCAGTTCGGCACCATATCGCGGGCAACGCTGAAGGTGGCGCGCGGGGCATCCAGCCGCAGCGCGGCCAGCCGGTCGGGCGCGTCGTCCTTGGGCGCGGCCGGGCGCAGGGTGGCCAGCACCGCGCCACCGTCGGGGCGGCGCAAGCGCACGCTTGAGGCGTCGCCGTCGTCGATGAGCGGGGTTGCCACGCGCCAGCCGAGCCGCGCGGCCAGCCAGCCCACCAGCAAGAGCGCCTGGCTGCGGTCGCTGCCGGCGGTCTGCGCCTCGTAGTCGCTCGTGACGCCGGTG
>LJCR01002426.1 GCA_001399705.1 Kouleothrix aurantiaca | reverse complement strand
GGGCGATGTGCTAGTTAAAATGGTTTGACATTCGAGCCTCCAGGTGCTACAGAGAGACTCTCTGACGGTCAGCTCTTTCACACCTGGAGGATTGTGATGATAACCGATTTCGATGACTTTGTGACGTGCATGTACGTACTAATTGACGACATCTGGCTCCAGATTCGGCATCTCTATCCGCGACCCGGTCCCGAGCCAGGCTGCTCGGATGCCGAACTGATCACCATGGCGATTGTGGGCGAATGCCGCGAGTGGGACAAGGAAACCAATCTCATTGGCGAATGGCGCAACTACACCCATCTGTTTCCCGTTCAACCCGAACGCTCGCGCTTCAATCGACGTCGACGCAACTTGATGGCCGCAATCAACCATATTCGTCTGATCACGCTTGCCGTGATGGATGTCGCCCAGGATACGCACTGCGTGATTGATAGTCTCCCGATCGAAGTCGTTCAGTTCCATTTGGTACCATCGTCTTCGGGTGATTGGGACGCCTATGGTGCAACATATGGCCGCTGCCCGACCAAGAAACGAACGATCTACGGCTATCGGCTCAATCTGCTGGTCACCGTCGGCGGCACGATACTCGACTTCGGGTTGATGAGTGCCAATTGTGATGAGCGTGATGCCGCTCGTGACCTGCTTGAAGACAAACGTGACCTGACCGTGATTGGCGACAAAGGCTTTATCAAAGCCGAACTGGCCAAAGAGTTGCTCGAACGCTGTGGCATACGATTGCTGACCTTGCCGCGAGCCAACCAGAAACAGCAGGTGTCGTCTGAGGTGCGCCGATTGCTCAACCAGGTGCGCCAAATCATCGAAACAGTGAATGGGCAATTGACTGAGCAGTTTCAGATTGAGAGCAACCACGCGCATAGTTTCTGGGGCTTGTGCGCACGGCTGTACACCAAGCTGACCGCTCACACGCTGTGCATCTATATCAATCGCTTGCTCGGCAACCCAGACTGGTTGCGTATCAAGCAACTTGCTTTTCCGACCTGAGTTTTAACTAGCACATCGCCCTA
>LJCR01002427.1 GCA_001399705.1 Kouleothrix aurantiaca | reverse complement strand
CCACCTGTTCCTGGCGCGCGGCGCACGGCCCGTCGCGGATATTCACGCCGATGATCTGGAAGAGCAGGAACTCCTGCTGCTCAGCCGCGGCGAGGTGGCGCAGGCGCTGGCGCAGGGCGAATTCAAGGTGATGCCGTGGGCGGCAAATGTAGCGCTGGCGCTGCTGCGCACCGAATAGAAGGAGCACATGATGAAACGCGACCCGCGCGGGCAAGTGCTGCGCCGCCAGCTCCAGCAGCTCATTCTGCTGCGCGAAACCGGCCCGAAAAGCGCGGCATGGCACCAGGCGCGCACGCGCATGATCTGGCGGCTGCACGACGAAATCAAGCAGGGCGAAGGCGCGCCGCCCGAGCAGGAGACGAAAAGCGAGGAGTAGGGGCAGAAGCGAGGAGTCAGGGGTCAGAAGTCAGCGCCGGCTGTTTTAAAGCGCGCATAGGTAAAGATCGAATGTTCCTTGCTGCCGCAGGCAAAACGCACTGCGTCGAGATCCAGAAATACGCAACTGCGTAGGATCTCAAAGATATTGTGCGACAGCATGACGAAAAGGGCAGAACCATGAAGCAATTTGACTGGGCGCGCACCAGCGCCGATGGCATTCGCCTGCATTTGCAGAGCTGCGAGCCAGACGCGCCGCCGCGCGCCGCCGTGACACTGGTGCATGGCTATGGCGAGCATTCCGGGCGCTACCGGCATGTTGCGGCGGCGCTGGCCGATGCCGGCTTCGCGCTGGTAACGGGCGACCACCGCGGGCACGGCAAGTCGGGCGGGGCACGCGGCCACACGCCCAGCTACGAGCACATTCTCGACGACATTGGCGCGATGCTGGAAGCTGCGCACGCGCGCTTTCCCGGCCTGCCGCAGTTCATCTACGGGCACAGCATGGGCGGCAATTTCACGCTGAACTACGTGCTGCGCCGCCGCCCGCAGCTCGCCGGCGTGGTGGCCACCGGGCCGTGGCTGCGCCTGGCGTTTGAGCCGCCGCGCTGGCAGGTGACGCTGGCGCGCGTGATGGATCGCGTCTACCC
>LJCR01002424.1 GCA_001399705.1 Kouleothrix aurantiaca | reverse complement strand
GGGCGGGTGGCAGTGTGCGGCGGCACAGCCTGTCTGCATGTCGGCACGGTGCCGTCGGTGGCGGCATTTGCGGCCCTGCCGGTGGCGCTGATCGTCACCGCGATTATTGTGGTGAACAACCTGCGCGATATCGACACCGACCGGGCGGCGCGCAAGCGCACGCTGGCGGTGCTGATGGGCCGCCGCGCCACCCGCATCGAGTACCTGCTGCTGGTCGGCGGCGCCTATGCGCTCTTGCCGCTCGGGCTGCTGCTTGGCCTCACGAGCGCGTGGTCGCTGCTGCCGCTGCTCACCATTCCGCTGGCGGTGCAGCAGGCGCGCACGGTGCTGACCGAGCAGGGCCGGCCGCTCAACCGCGCGCGGGTGGCACCGGCCGCCTGCACCTCATCTTTGGCGTGCTGTTTGCCATTGGCTTGATGCTGCCGTTCTAGCGCGGCCGTGTGTGCTGGTGCAGTATCAAGAAAGCGATGCAGAAATCAGGGACGAACATCAGCATTGTCATCGCCAATCCCTATTCCCTATCCCCCAACCCCGCGCTGAAAGCGCGCTTGGATGCAAGTTTGTTATTTTTATCTCATTTATGCTGCTGAGATTCGGCGTTTTATACAATGACTCATGCGGCTAACCTTTTGTATACTATTTCAGCGTGCATTACCATTGGCAGCCTATAAAAATACCTGTCGTCCATGTTGACTGGTTGCCGTTTCATATTCCGTATGTGGCGGCATTTACGACTGCCCATGGAAGCGATCTGGTGCGCGCGGGCGCGGTTGTCCGGCTGACGCTGGCCGATGGCCGGGTGGGGTTGGGAGAAGCGTCGCCGCTGCCGGCTTTTGGCGGCGGAACGCTGGACGACACGCTGGCTGTTCTGGCGCAGTTCGCGCCACTGCTGGTTGGCCACTCGCTTGCCGAGGCGGCGGCGCTGCTTGATCAGCAGGATATGGCCGCGCCGGGGATGTCGGCGCTGGGCTGCGCGATTGATACCGCGCTGCTCGACCTGGATGCGCAAGTGGCGTGTGTGCCGC
>LJCR01002423.1 GCA_001399705.1 Kouleothrix aurantiaca | reverse complement strand
ACATCCCGGTGCGCCATCGGGCGCTGCGCAGCGCCATCCAGTGGAGCTACGACCTGCTTGGCGCGGATGAGCAGCGCGTGTTTCGGCACATGGGCGCGTTTGCCGGCGGCTGGAGCGTGGCGGCGGCACAGGCGGTGGTTGGAATGGAAGAAAATGTGCTGCCGCTGCTGGAAAGCCTGCGTGCCGCGAGCCTGCTCCAATGCCATGCGGTCGCCGGCGAAACACGTTTCGCGCTGCTCGAAACGATTCGTGAGTTCGCGCAGGAGCAACTGGCCCGCTGCGACGACGCGCGCGCGGCCAACTGCCGCCACCTGGCGTACTACACCGACTTCGCCGTCGATGCCGAGATCGAGCTGCTGCGCGCCGATGCCCCGCGCTGGCGCGCGCGCGTCGCCGCCGAGCAGGATAACCTGCGCGCGGCGTTCCGCTGGGCGATCGAGCACGGGGAATACACCAGCGCGCTGCGGCTCGCCGCCGGCGTGTGGCGCTTTCACTGGATGGCGGGCCTGCTGCGCGAAGGGCTGGATCGCCTGGAGATCGCGCTGGCCCACCGCGAGCACGCGCCGCCCGAGGTGCAGGCCAACGCCATGCGCGGCGCGGGCTCGCTGGCCGGCGGCCTGAGCGACTTTGCGCGCGCGCGCCGCTGGCTGGAAGGCGGCGTCGCAATCGGGCGCACCCTGACCGACCCGCGCGTGCTGCAAGGTTCGCTCACCGGCTATGGCTACACCCTCTACGAGCAGGGCGACCTTGCGACGGCGCTGGGGCCGCTCGAGGAAGGGCTGGCCCTGGCGCGGCAGATCGGCGACCGCCGGCTGATGAAGTTTCCGGTCGGCATCCTGGCCGGCGTGCATCAGCGCCTGGGCAACCTGGCGATCGCCAGCGATTTTGCCGAAGAATGCCTGCAGATCAACCGCGAGTACAACGACCCGGAAGGCACGGCCAATGCCCTGCGCACGCTCGCAACAATTCTGTACGAGCAGGGTTTGCCCGCGCGCGCCCAGCAGCTGTGCGAAGAAGCGCTGGCG
>LJCR01002425.1 GCA_001399705.1 Kouleothrix aurantiaca | reverse complement strand
ACTGCGGGCTGTCGGCCAGGTAGGTGTCAATCATTTCCGCCAGAAAGGCTGTATCGCCGCCCACCATCTCGAGCATTGCCTGCAGGGCGGTGGGGTCGATTATGTTCTCATCAGTCATGCTGTTTCCTTTCTTCTGGGTCGTGGCAGCGAGCCATAGCCAGCTGGCAGTTGGTGCAGGGAGTGAATGGGTGGCAAGGAGACACGAGATGGGGAGACAAGAAAAGGCTCACGTCTCGTAATTTGTGCGTCGGCCGTCAGTTTTCGTCGTTCGCTTTCCAAAAGCTCCGTGCCTCTGTGTCTTTGTGGTGAATCTTGTGATCGTCGTTCGTCAGCCCGCTACCGAGCGCTGGGCATGGGCGCGGGCAAGCGCGCCAACCAGCTCCTCGACTTTGATCGGCTTGGCGATGTAGTCGTCCATGCCCGCCGCGATACACAGCTCGCGGTCGCCCTGCATGGCGTTGGCCGTCATTGCAATGATGCGCGGCTGGCCGTGCGCCAGCACTGCCGCGCGAATGCGGCGGGTGGCTTCCAGGCCATCCAGCTCGGGCATCTGCACATCCATCAGCACCACGTCGTAGGGCTGGCGCTGCAGCGCCGCCATCGCTTCCAGGCCGTTGCCAGCCACATCGGCGCGGTAGCCCATCTGCGCCAGCAATCGCAGCGCCAGCTTCTGGTTCACCATGTTATCTTCGGCCAGCAGGATGCGGAGCGGATGGCGCTGCGCAAGCCCCGGGTCGCCGTTGGGTGGCATGCTGGCCGGCTTGCTTGGCGCCGCGCGGGCTTCGCCGTGGAACAGGGTTATAAGCGCGTCGAAGAGGTGCGAGGGCTTGAACGGCTTGGCGAGCTGAGCGACAAACAGCTCCGGCGCGCCGCTTTCCTGGCGCCCCAGCGACGACCAGAGGATGAGCGGCAGCGCAGAGGCCGGCCGCAGCGCGCGAATTTCTTTCGCCAGCGCCAGCCCGTCCATCTGGGGCATCAGCATGTCGAGCACGGCCAGCTCGAACGGCCCGCCCGCGCGCACCCAC
>LJCR01002422.1 GCA_001399705.1 Kouleothrix aurantiaca | reverse complement strand
CCTGCCCCGCAACGATACCCGCGCCGCAATCGACCGCTCCGACGCGGTGCATCTTTTCGCTGAACGCGTGCGCCAGCTTGCGGCCGAGCCAGCGCTGGGCAGCGCAAATCTGCAGGCTATTGCCCATATTTGCCGACAGCTTGGCGGCTCGCCGCTGGGCATTGAGCTCGCGGCGAGCTGGTGCCGCGCGCTTTCGCCAAACGAGATCGCCGCCGACCTCACACGCGGTTTGGACATCCTCAGCCGCACCGACCGCGACGCCGACCCGCGCCATCGCTCGATGCGCGTTGTGTTTGAGCAGTCGTGGGCGCTCTTATCATCAGAAGAACACCATGCGCTGGCCCGCATGTCGGTGTTTCGCGGCGGCGGCGATCGGCAGGCGGTGACGAATGTGGCGCAAACCAGCCTGGTGACGCTGACGGAGCTGCTGGACAAATCGCTGCTGCGGCGGGAAGAATCGGGCGGCGCAACGCGCTACACGCTGCACGAACTGGTTCGGCAATTTGCCGCCGAAAAGCTGGCCGGCGACCCAGGCGATCAGCGCGCGACCGAGCAGCGGCACATGAATTTCTATGCCGAGTATTTGCAAAGCGCGTTTCTACCCAGCGCAGACACAACCACGGCACCATGGCGTCGCGTGCAGACCGATATGGATAACATTCACGCCGCCTGGTCGCTCGCCGTCGATACCCGCAATGCCGCTACGCTTCAGGCGATGGTGCGCGGGCTGATGACCTTGTTTGACGCGCAGGGTGCAGGCCAGGAAGGCATTGTGCTGCTTGAACGCGCCGCTGAAGCGCTCAAGGCCGATGCCGCTGCGGTTGGCGCTCGCGGCCGCATTCTTGGCTGGCTTGGGTATCTGCTGTTTCGCGCCAGCCGCAAGGACGAAGCTGCGGCGCGCGTGCAGGAAGGCCTGGCGCTGATGCAGGACCATGGCGGCGCGATCGGGCTGGCTGATCTGCTGCACAACCTGGCCTGGTTCGACTTTTTTGCCGGGAACCTTGTTGCAGCGCGCGATCAATGGGC
>LJCR01002420.1 GCA_001399705.1 Kouleothrix aurantiaca | reverse complement strand
GTTCTGGCAGCGCCGCGCCCGCCGCGAGCGCCCGCTGGTGATTCTTGCCGACATCAGCGGCTCGATGGAAAAGTATGCCCGCCTGCTGCTGCAGTTCCTGTACAGCGCGGCCCACAGCCTGCGGCGGGTCGAGTGCTTTGTGTTTGCCACGCGGCTCACGCGCATCACCGGGCAGCTCAAGCTGCGCAATATCGACCAGGCGATCGACGGGGCGGCGCGCGAGGTGGTGGACTGGGCCGGCGGCACGCGGATCGGCGCGAGTCTGCACGCATTCAACCGCCAGTGGGCGCGGCGCGTGCTTGGTCGTGGCGCGGTGGTGCTGCTGATCAGCGATGGCTGGGAGCAGGGCGAGCCAAGCGTGCTGGCGCGCGAGCTGGCCTGGCTGCGGCGGCGCTCGTACCGCCTGATCTGGCTGAACCCGCTGCTCGGCGGGCGCGACTACCAGCCGCTCACGCAGGGCATACAGGCCGCCCTGCCCTTTGTCGATGATTTCCTGCCCGTGCATAACCTGCTCAGCCTCGAGCAGCTTGGCGCAAAGCTCTCGGCAGTCGGCGAGCGCCGCCCCGAGCGCCGCCAGCGCCCGCTGCTCGCGAACTCATAGCGCGAGACATTGCGAAGAAGGAGGGCCCGATGGGGATTGCGATCATCGGAACGGGATGGGGCGCGCGCGTGCAGGTGCCAGCTTTCCGCAGCGCTGGGCTGGAGGTGGTTGCGCTGGCCGGCAGCGACGCGGCCAAAACCGAGCGGATTGCGGGCGAGCTGGGCGTTGCTTCTTCTACTGGCGAATGGCGCGAGCTGCTGGCGCGGCCGGATGCCGACGTGGTCAGCATTGTCACGCCGCCCGACCTGCATCACGAAATCACGTTAGCCATGCTGGAAGCTGGCAAGCATGTGCTGTGCGAAAAGCCCACCGCGCGCGACGCCGCCGAAGCCGAGGAGATGCTGGCCGCCGCCCAGGCGCGCCCGCGCCAGCCCGCGCTGATCCACCACGAGCTGCGCTTTCTGCCCGCACTCATCCGCCCCCGCC
>LJCR01002421.1 GCA_001399705.1 Kouleothrix aurantiaca | reverse complement strand
GCGAAGGGGTTTGCAGCAGCAGGTGGGCATCGTTGGCCAGCAGGGCGTGGCCGGTGGCAGTGTGCGCGCCGCCCACGGCCCACGCGTTGCTGCCCTGGCCCAGCTCGCCATTGCCCAGCCAGCCCGAGGCCGCGCCCAGCAAATGAAGCGCGTCGGCTCCGGCGTTGCGGGTGTAGCGCGCGCCGGAAGGAACGGTGAGCGGGTGGCCAGCCATGTATTCCGGCTCCAGCGCGGCGGCGCGCTCCAGCCCCACCGTGGCAACAAGCTGCGCGCGCAGCGCCTCGGTGATCCAGCTGCGCGCCAGGTTCTGCGCCAGCATCTTGCCCCACACCAGCACATCGATCGGCTGCCACAGCTCGGGCTGCGCGCGCAGCAGCGTGAACTCCAGCGGCAAGCGCCGCCGGTTCTGCTCAATAAAGGCATTCACGCCCGCGACATACGCGTCGATCGCGAGCCGCGCATCTTCGCCCAGGGTTGGCAGCTCGCGGCGCGCCACGCGCGCAAAGCCCATGATCCGCACAAAGCGGTCGGTGTCGAGCGCGATCTCGCCAAACAGCTCGGCCAGGCGGCCATGGCCGGTGCGGCGCTGCAGCTCCATCTGCCAGAGCCGATCCTGGGCGTGCACATAGCCTTGCGCCAGAAACAGGTCGTGGACGTTTTGCGCGTAGATATGCGGCACGCCCCAGCGGTCGCGCAGCACCTGCACCGGCGCGCGCAGGCCAGAGAGTTGCAGCCGGCCAGACGTTTTCGGCAGTGGCCGGCGCAGCAGCGCCAGCGCAGCGCCCCCGGCCAGCGCGGCCCCGCCCAGCGTGCCAAGCGCCGCGCCAATTGTGCGCCCGAATCGCATTGTGTCACCTTTTCTTACATACCGCGAATACCCGACAGCAGCGTGCAGGATGCGCACGGCCAGCGCACACGCACCAAAGCGCCCGACGCCTGGCGCGGCGGCCTGGCATCGAACGCTTTGACTTTCGCACAATTCGGCGCTTACTGATCGGGAGGGAGCGAGGTTGCGATATCGTACACC
>LJCR01000242.1 GCA_001399705.1 Kouleothrix aurantiaca | reverse complement strand
ACCTGAGCAGCGCGGTGCCGCGCTCGGTGCGGCGGGCGCATGGCGTGCTTGCCGATTCGGAAGCCACTCGCCAGGCGCTCGACCAACTCCTGCCCGACAAGCGCCGCTCCATCGAGGTTGTCTACCCCGGTGTCAATTCGCGCTTTCACCCGCGGCCCGTTGCCGACGCCGAAGCAGCGCGCCTGCGGCTGCACCTGCCCGCGCGCTTTCTGCTGTTCGTCAGCACGCTCGAGCCGCGCAAAAACCTGGTGCGCCTGCTCGAAGCATTTGCCCGCCTGGCCGAACAGCCCGCCACGCGCGATCTGCACCTGGTGATCGGCGGGCGGCGCGGCTGGCTCTACGACGATATTTTTGCCACCATCGAGCGCCTGGCGCTTGGCGAGCGCATCCGCCTGCTGGATTTTGTGGATGACAAGGACCTGCCCGCATTGTATAATCTCGCGTGGGCTTTTACCTACCCGTCGATCTACGAGGGCTTTGGGCTGCCAGCGCTTGAGGCGCTTGCCTGCGGTACACCGGTGCTCACAGCCAATAATTCGAGCCTGCCCGAAGTGGTGGGCGACGCGGCCGTGCTCGTAGATGCCGAAAGCGTTGATTCGATCTACGACGGTCTGGCGCGCATCAGCGCCGATACAAAGCTCCGCGCCGCGCTTCGTGCTGCCGGCCCAGCGCGCGCCAGCCGGTTTCGCTGGGAACAGGCCGCGCAGCAAGTGCTTCAGGCATACGATCGTGTGGTGCGGCAACAGCCGGCGGCACGCTAACAAGCCCGCCAGGGAGAAACACAACAGGCATGGCACAGCACCAGAACATTCCACAGGGGGCATATAGCACAGATATGCCCGGTGGGCCGAGCTACACGCTTGCGCGCCGGCTTTCGCAAACCTTCCACCCGATCCCAATGAACCTGGCTTCGTTTTTAATTGTCGGGTTCAATGCGCTCAGCACGCGCGCGGCCGGCCTTGGGTGGGCGGTGCTCTGCATCCTGACGATGCTGATGCCGCCGATTTTGTTCTACTATGTGCGCCTGCGGCAGGGCGCGTACAGCGATGAAGATATTTCCGTGCGCGAGCAGCGCAATGAGCTCTACCTGTTCGGCCTGGTGTGGGTGCTGCTCGCCTCGCTTGGGCTGGCGCTCTTTGGCGCGCCACGGCCTTTTCTGGCGCTGATGGTTTCGGCGCTGGCTTTGGGCCTGAGCAGCGGGCTGATAAACCTGTTCTGGAAAATTAGCGCGCACTCCAGCGCAGTCGCATCGGCGGCGACAATTGCGCTGCTCTACTGGCGGCCGCTGGGCGTGCTGCTGTGGGTTTGCGCAGTTGCAGTGGGCTGGGCGCGCGTGCGCACACGCAACCATACGCCGATGCAGGTATTGGCTGGTTTCGCCCTTGCCACCGGCATCATTATGCTGGCGTTTGGCATTTTGGGGCTCCATGGCTAAGGCAGAGCCGCGCGACGACGCGCGTCCTAATTATTAGGGTACCTGGGTTTTTAGAGGAGGGTTAGCAATGGCTACCGTAACAATGGGCAAGGGAAAGCTCGCCGGCATTGAGGCGTGTGCCGACGAAAATGGCGTGATTGCCGCCGCCGCAATGGATCAGCGCGGTTCACTTCAGAAGGCGATCGCGAAGGCGCGTGGCGAGAACGGCACGGCCTCTGCCGAGGATCTTGCGGCGTTCAAAACCGCCGTGACACGCATTCTCACCAAAGACTCAAGCGCCATTCTGATGGACCCCGAGTTCGGCCTGGATGCGATCAAGGCCCGCGCGCCGGGAACGGGCGTGCTGCTGGCCTATGAAAAAACTGGCTACGACGCAACCGTGAAGGGCCGCCTGCCCGACGTGCTGCCGGAATGGAGCGTGCGCCGCCTGGTTGAGAATGGCGCCGATGCGATCAAAATTCTGCTGTACTACAATCCATTCGACGACGCGCACGTGAACACGATCAAGCACGCCTTTATCGAGCGCATCGGCGCTGAGTGCGCGGCGATTGATGCGCCGTTCTTCCTCGAGCCGCTGGCCTACGACGACTCGATTGGCGACGAAAAGAGCTTTGAGTTCGCGAAAGTCAAACCCCAGTACGTCACCAAGTACATGGAAGAGTTTTCCAAGCCGCGCTACGGCGTGGACGTGCTCAAAGTCGAGGTGCCGGTGAACGTCAAGTTCGTCGAGGGCTCGCGCGCCTACGGCGGGCAAACCGCCTACACCCGCGCCGAGGCGATGACGCACTTCAAGGATGCCGCCTCTGCCGCGACCAAGCCATTTATCTACCTGAGCGCGGGCGTCACCGACGAGATCTTCCGCGAAACGCTTGAGCTGGCCGCCGAAGCCGGCACGCCATTCTCGGGCGTGCTGTGCGGCCGCGCCACATGGCCGGATGCGATTCCGATCTATGCGCGCGAAGGCACGGCCGCGCTTGAGGCGTGGCTGGAAGATCGCGGCCTGCAGAACATCCACCTGCTGAACGAGGTGCTGGCGAAGGGCGCCAAGCCGTGGTGGACGATCTACGGTGGCAAGGAGAACATCCAGGTCGTTGGCTAGTGCCAACACAGCGATCAAGCCGGGAGACTCACACCTCCCGGCTTGACGATTCTTGGCGAGCCTTAACCCAGGGTTCCGTTGCGTTGTGGCACCGTGCGCTCCACCGGGTTCTGGAAGCGATAGCCGACGCCGCGCACAGTATGGATCATCGAGGGGTTGGCCGGGTCGGCTTCGAGCTTTTCGCGCAGCCAGCGGATATGCACGTCGATTGTGCGGTTCGAGCCAGGGAACTCGCTGCCCCACACCCGTTCCAGCAGCAAATCGCGCGACAGCGCCACCCCGCTGTTATACATCAGGCACGCCAGGAGATCGAACTCCTTGAAGGATAGCTCAATTTCCTGGTAGCCCAGCCATACCTGCCTGCTCACACGATCAAGCCGCAGCTCGCCGGCCTGGAGCACATCGGCCTGTGGTGCGTGGCGGGTGCGTTCGTTCCAGCGCAGAATTGCCCGCACACGTGCAAGCAGCTCGCCCATGCTGAAGGGCTTCACCACGTAATCAACCGCGCCCAGTTCCAGGCCGGCAATTCGGTGCGATTCATCCTGCAGCGCTGTCAGCAGAATAATCGGCACCACGCGCTCACGCGTCAGGGTGCGACAAAGCGAAAAACCGTCCATCCCCGGCAACATGATATCAAGAATAATCAGTGCAGGTTGGATCTGGCGCGCCCGGTCAAGCCCGCTAATCCCGTCGTATGCCGCCTCAGCAGTAAAGCCAGCCCGTTCGAGATTATAGCAAAGTGTTTCGCTGAGTACGGGCTCATCCTCAATAACCAGAATTGTTGTCATAGATCTGCCGTTATACACAGATAGCCAGGCACGCCAATCGCGTATGCCAGCGCTACCGTTATGGTGAGGGAAGAATATGTAACACTATCGTACATATCTTCCGGCTGCGCCAAAGAGATTGTTTCATAGTCATAATGTATGCGAAATATATTAAGCTCAAGTTATCTGGAAGTTAAAATAATCGGCTCTACTACGCATATGCTACTGGTTCGTGACACAAACTAGCAACTGAGCTGTTTACAATCTGTCATTGCGCATGCCTTGACGTTGCAAATTGCCGACATATATAATAGCCGCAACAACAAGCACAACATCTCCACCACCTTTCAGCAAAGCAGCGGCTTCCACTTCATCCCTCGTTAGGCCGCATCGTATGAATCGGGGAATTCGAATGCAGTATGATACCAGCCGCATGACGAAAGCCGTTCGTGGGAACGCCAACCCGCTCGATGATGTCGAGCAGAAATTACGCCACACTATTTTCGGGCAAGATCGCGCTATTGAGGCAATTACGCGCCTGCTCAACCGCGCCCGCTACGGCTTCTCGGCCGGCAACCCGCGCCGCCCGCGCGCGACGCTTCTTTTTCTTGGGCCAACAGGTGTGGGCAAAACCGCCACGGCCCGCCGGCTTGCCCAGCTCCTGCGGCCCGACGGCGAGGCATTTTTAAAAATCGACTGCTCGCTGTTCAGCCAGGGCCACGAAGTTTCTGCACTTGTTGGTGCGCCACCGTCGTATGTGGGGCGCGATCAGAAGCCACTGCTGAACCCTGATATTATCGAGCAAGATAATAGCGTTGTGCTGTTTGACGAGATCGAAAAAGGCCAGCCCGAGCTGTGGAATTTGCTGCTTCAGATCATGGAAGATGGTGAGATTCTGCTGTTGAACGGCGGGCGGAGGGTTTCATTCCAGAGCAGCATCGTCGTTCTCACTACCAACGTCGGCGCGAAAGAAATGGTCGACTATCTCGACCGCCGCACAATCGGCTTCCGCACCGCGCAGAAGGACGTTGAGGCAACTGGTCAGCAGATTTACCAGATCGGCTTCGAGGCGCTCCAGCGCGTGTTCCAGCCCGAATGGATCAACCGCCTGGATGAGATCATCGCCTTCCGCCCGCTGTCGAGCGATATTCTGCGCGCCGTGCTCGAACGGATGCTGAAAGAAGCGAACGATCAGTACCTGCGCCACGGCATCAGCCTCGAGCTGACCAACGAGGCCAAAGAATATTTGCTGCACAAGGGCTTCGAGCCGCGCTTTGGCGCCCGCCCGCTGCGCCAGCAGCTGCTCAAGCTGGTCGAAGCGCCAATGGCCGATTTGCTGGCTTCTGGCGGCATTCCCGAAGGTAGCCGCATTGTGGTGGTCGCTTCTGGCGTCGACACCTACGGCCAGGCGCTCGAGTTCCTGTACGAGCCCGCGCCCGAGCTGCTGTTGCAGGCGCAAGAGCTGCGCGCCGCCGAAGTTGGTCGATCTTCAACCGATGGGCCGCAGCAGCCAAGCGTGGGCCTTTCAACCGACCGTGGGAGCACAATGGAGCATTCTGCCGGGCCAATCGCCTCGCGCGGCCCGCGTGTAACGCCCCGGCGTGGCTTCGACACCGGCGGACGCAACAATCTCGAATAGCTGCTGGCAACCAACAG
>LJCR01002419.1 GCA_001399705.1 Kouleothrix aurantiaca | reverse complement strand
GTGTATTTCGTTGCGATCACATGCCCACTGGAGATTGCCGAGCAGCGCGAGCGCGCGCGCGGCGACCGCTTCATCAACTCGGCAAAAGCCCAGTTTCCGCTTGTTCATGGCCCCACCCGCTCGTATGATCTCGAGCTGGACAGTTCCTTGCTCGCCCCCGCTCAGCTCGCGCACATGGTTGTGGCCTCTATCGCAGCCAACCCCGAGCCGCAGGGCTTCCTGGCGATGGAACGCGCGTTTGGCGTTTCGTAGCCGCTGAAAATTCTTGCTGCTCGCGCTGCCCATCCAGTGCTTTGAATTCTGCGTACATGCTGTACTGGCGTGGCTTAGCACAGAAGCCCGGCATTGCCGTGCAAACAACTCGGCCGTGTGTCGCAGACAAGTGCAGGCCAACACTCAGGTGGTATACTATGAACACTGCTGTTGCGCTGGCCAATCGTTTTCCAACCCCAGCCAAACCCTGGCGAAGTGCTCATTCTGGCAAGCTCAGCCCCGCCGAGCCAGTGCCCGCTGAACACTTCCGCAGGGGCAGCCGCGACCCTCGTAACTGGCAAGAACGCCCTGGCCACCCTGGTGGCCCAACCCTGTGAAAGTTGGGGGCTTATGCAGCACCCTGGCCATCGTACCACACCAGACGGCCTGTTCGACTACGCCACTTTTATTCTTGGCCGCCCCAGCATCGCACCCTTCGAAATCGATCTGCACAGCGGCGCCGTAGCGTGCACTGCACAGCTCAGCGCCCTGTTCGCTTACCCTGCCGAGCACGCACTTACGCTCGAAGATTGCCTGGCGCGCTGCCACCCCGGCGACCGGGCGACGCTGGCAGAAGCGCCTGCGGCAAGCAGCCAGGGCGCGCGCTTCGACCGCACATTCCGCATTGTGCGGCCCGGCAGCGATACGCGCTGGCTGCGCGCGATTGGCGAAATCGTGTTCGACGGCCAGGGGCAGGCCATCCGCGCGCATGGCGTTGCAGCCGATATCACCGAACACCGGGAGGCCGACCTGGCGCTGCAGCACGATGCCGCGCC
>LJCR01002418.1 GCA_001399705.1 Kouleothrix aurantiaca | reverse complement strand
CGCGCAATCAGCGCACGCGCAAGTGTGTGGGCGCTCCAGCCCGCGCCACCGCAGCGCGGCGGGAAAACATCGGTGGGCAGCAGGATGTGCAGCGGCTGGCTCATAACCCCCTGGCTAGCTGAATGCGGCGATGACTGGCAGGTAGAACAGCTCGCGCTCTTCGACGGTGAATTCCAGGGCTTGCGCATCGGGCGAGCCGACGCCATTGCTGGCGCGCACGGTAAACTGCCAGCTGCCGACATCTGTGGGCACGCCGCTGAGCAGCCCGCCCGCACTGAGCGAAAGGCCGGGGGGCAGTTGGCCCGATGTAACTTCATACTTCGGCTTGGGCGCGCCGGTGGCCACAAACTGAAATGCGTAGGGCAGCTTGAGCACGCCCAGCGGCGGCTGAGCACTGGAAAATATCGGCGGTGACTGAATGGCGGCTATCACCTTGGCGGCGTTCAGGATGCCTGTGCCGCAGTTGCCGCTGCCCTGGCTGCAGCCACTTGGGAAGGACGTGACGTTGGCCTTGAGCAGGCTTTCGATTTCGGCGGGCATGAGCGTAGGCACAAGCGACAGCATCAGCGAGGCGACGCCGGCCACGTGCGGCGCGGCCATGCTGGTGCCCTGATAGTAGCCGTAGGTGCTGGTGCTGGGCGTACTGGTACCGCTATTGAGCGTCGAAAGCACGCCGTTCGGGTCGTTTTCAAACGACTGTTCGCCGCCCGGCGCGCTGAGATCAACTTCCGGGCCGTAGTTGCTGTAGTTGGCGAGCTGGCCCTGGCGGTTGGTTGCACCGACGGCGATGACGTTGTCGCAGTTGGCGGGCGTGGCGTTGCTGGCGGGCATGTTCTCGTTCCCCGCCGCCACCACGACCACGGTACCACGCGCGACTGCGTCGTTGATCGCGTTCTGGTAGCTTTGCGGGCAGGCCGCAGTGCCCCCCAGGCTCATGTTGATCACGCGCGCGGGGTGGGCGTTGGCTGGCACGCCCGCGACCGAAATGCCCGCCGCCCAGCGAACGGCGTCGGCAATGTCGGACACAT
>LJCR01002417.1 GCA_001399705.1 Kouleothrix aurantiaca | reverse complement strand
CGGTGCGCACCGAGCCAGATGCGGGCTTGGTCGATCTGCCCATCCAGGTGGGCCGCCAGATTGGGCGGGTGGTCGAGCGGCAGCGCGCCGAAGAAGAGCTGCGCCACGAGCGCGACAACAGCGCGGCCCTGCCCCACGTGCTCAGCGACCTGGGCGAAGCGGTGGTCGTTGGCGAGGGCGAGCGTATCATCAGCGTTAACGACGCTTTTTGCGCGCTGACCGGCTACAGCGGCGAGGAACTGTGCGCCCTGCCATCGGTGGCAGCGCTCACCACCCCGGAAGCGCTGCCGCTCATGCGCGATATCATCGAGCGCGTTTCGCGCGGCGAGTCAATTGGTCGCGCCGAAAGCGAGCTATGCCACAAAGATGGCCGCATTATTCCGATTGAGCTAGGGTCGCAGCTGGGCGTGTTCGACGGCAAATCGCGGCGCATCATGGTGTTTCGCGACATCAGCGAGCGCGTGCGCGAGCAGGAAGCGCTCCGCCAGCTCACAACCAAGCTTGCCCACAGCAACCGCGAGCTGCAGGATTTCGCCTACATCGCTTCGCACGATCTGCAGGAACCGCTGCGCAAAATCCGCGCCTTTGGCGACCGGCTCGTTACCAAATATGCCACCACGCTGGGGCCGGATGGCCAGGATTATGTGCAGCGCATGCAGAACGCATCGGCGCGCCTGCAAGCGCTGATCGACGACCTGCTGACCTTTGCGCAGATCGAAACCAAGCCCGAGCCATTTCGCCTGGTTGATCTGGCGCAGATTGCCCACGAAGTGGTGAGCAACCTCGAAGCGCGCATCGCCGATACGGGCGGCCATGTCACGCTCGGTCGGCTGCCGAAAATCGAGGCCAACCCGGTGCAGATGTACCAGCTTCTGCAAAACCTGATCGGCAACGCGCTCAAGTTTGCGCGCACAGGTGTGGCTCCCAGCGTCACCGTTTCGGCGCGCAGCATCCAGGCCGAGCGGCGCGGCCAGCCGGCCATCTTCGAGCTGCTGGTTGCCGACAATGGCATCGGTTTCGACGAAAAG
>LJCR01002415.1 GCA_001399705.1 Kouleothrix aurantiaca | reverse complement strand
CGCCTTTTGAATTGCGGTGCGTGAAATTACATTTTCGCATTCTGCCCCAACAATCGAGAGTGCAGGCACTACAATCGAGGGAGCAGGCATTGCAATCGAAGGAGCAGGCATGGCAATCGAGGGAGCAGGCGTTGCAATCGAGGGAGCACGGCGCACCATCGAGGGAGCAGGCGTTGCAATCGAGGGAGCAGGCATGGCAATCGAGGGAGCAGGCATCGCAATCGAGGGAGCGCGCCGCACAATTGCGTTTACCAGGGGATCACGCCCATGGTTGCGTGAGTGAACGTGCCGGTCGGGCCATCCGGGCCGAGCAGCGCCACGCGCACCGCCTCGCGCGCACCTTCTTCGACCGTTTCGGTGCCGGCATAGTTGTTGAGGTTGGTTTTGGTGAAGCTCGGCGAGACAGCATTGACCTTGATGCCCTCGGGCTCCAGTTCGATCGCCATCGCAAGCGTGAGCGCGTTGAGCGCCGTTTTGGAGGCCGGGTAGACCGGGCCGAAGATTGCGCGGTGCGGGTTCGTCGGGTCGGAGTTGCGCGTCAGCGAGCCGGCCCCGCTCGACACGTTGACGATGCGGGCGGCGGGCGCAGCGCGCAGCAGCGGCAGCATGGCCTGGTATACGGCCAGCGCGCCAAACACATTGGTTTCCCACACGGCGCGCATTTCATCGAACGACACGTTGCTTGGTCGGGTTTGCTGCGCGTACTCTTCGACGGACATGCCCGGCTTTATGCCCGTGCTTGAGATCGCCGCGTTGTTGATCAGCACGTCGAGGCGACCAAACTCGGTGCGGATGCGCTCCGCCGCCGCAGCGATCGACGTGTGATCGGTTACGTCGAGCTGGATCGCAATCGCATCCGGCCCGATTTCTTTGGCGGCCGTCTCGCCGCGCTCGTAATTGCGCTACCCAAGCAGCACCGTGAAGCCGTGCGCTACAAGGTCTTTTGCGATTTGCAGGCCGATGCCCTGATTCGCCCCGGTGACCAGGGCGATTGATTTGTCATTCATACGAGATCCTCTCTTGTTTCTC
>LJCR01002416.1 GCA_001399705.1 Kouleothrix aurantiaca | reverse complement strand
TGGATCTCGGTGAGCATGTCCTGATCGTCGTTCGAGGCCGGGCCGTCGGTGCCGAGGCCGGTGCGCACGCCCGCTTCCAGAAAGCGGCGGAACGGCGCAATGCCGCTGGCGAGCTTGAGGTTTGAGGTCGGGCAGGGCACTACGCCAACGCCGTGCTCGCGCATCAGGATCATATCGTCTTCGGTGGCGTGCACGCCATGCGCCGCGATGCATGGCACATCAAATGCGCCCACCCGCGCCGCGTAGCCGAATGGCGTGGCGTCGCGCTCGGCGCGGCTTTCCTGCACTTCACGCGCCGTTTCCGAAAGGTGCGTGGTCATGGGCAGGCCGTACTGGCGGCACAGCGCGGCGGCCTCGCGGTAGATCGTGTCGGTGCAGGTGTAGGGCGCGTGCGGCGCGATGGTTGGCACAATGCGCGGGTGGCCGTGCCACTGCTCGATAAAGCGGCGCGAGCGCTCCAGCCCTTCGTCGTAGGAAGCGGCGTCGGGCGTGGGCAGGCGCATCACGGTTTGCCCGCAGATCGCGCGCATGCCAGCCTCGTCGGCGGCGCGGGCCACTTCTTCCTCGAAGTAATACATGTCGACAAAGGTGGTGGTGCCGCCGCGAATCATTTCGGCGCAGGAAAGCTGCGTGCCAGTGCGGACAAACTCGGGCGTGACAAAGGTGCTTTCGACCGGGAACATATAGCCGAACAGCCACACGTCGAGCTGCTGGTCGGCAACCAGGCCGCGCAGCAGGCTCATCGGCACGTGGGCATGGCCGTTGATCAGGCCGGGGATGATCGCGCAGCCCGCGCAATCGTGCGTTGGCGCGTCGGGGTAGCGCGCGGCCAGCTCAGCGCTCGGGCCGACCGCGACAATCGCGCCGGCGCGGATCGCCACCGCGCCCTCCATCAGCACCCGCTGCTCGGCGTCCATCGTCACAACGGTGCCGTGGATCAGCAGCAGGTCAATTTCTTCTTCTTCACGCATACCGCTCCTCCAATCGAGCCAGGCGCACGCGCCGGCTCCCTCGCGCAAGTATAGCATG
>LJCR01002414.1 GCA_001399705.1 Kouleothrix aurantiaca | reverse complement strand
ACCCTAACCCCTGCGCTGAAAGCGCATTAGCGCGCCTTGCCCACAAACGCCAGCGCTTCTTCGGCCAGCGCCTGAACGTCGACGTCGGCGGCGGGCGCCAGCGCAACCCACTCGCGCATCACTTTGTCTGTTCCTACCGTGAAAGGTGTGCCTGCGCCGCTGGCCACCAGCTCGGCCACGCGCTGGCGCGGCAGCTTGAACACTAGCGCGCCGCTTACGAGCATGGCGAAAATCTTGCCATGCACGGCCAGTGCGTCGCTGCCAAAGCCCCGCTTCTTGCCCGCGCCAAGCGCCACGCCCTCGCGCCCGCCAAATGCGCCTACCAGCGCCGCGTAGCGCGCGGCCGGCGTTTCTGCCTCGGTTTCGCTCATAACCTTCCCTTTATTGCTCATAGCCATAGAAACTACCGCCATTATAATATGCTCAGGCATACGTGAAGGCGCGAGCGTATGTGTCGTGCCAGGATGCGCACGCCGCTCCAATACTGTCTCCGCTTGGTCTCTCGTTTCTGGCGCAGCACCAGAAAAGAAAATTCGCGGCAGCGAAGCCGCCCCCGAACCCTCCATGCTGTGCACATATTCTCGCGGATTTTGGTATACGAAGATGTGGCCACTTGGGTAGAGTGCTATTCAGGGGCGAAAGGCGCTCGTTTGGCGGGGCCAAAACGAATTCGAAGAAGAGCGCATCCTGCATCGCGCGAATGTACATCGAGGGGTGGGCAAACGGCTCTGGAAGCAGCCCGTTCGCCGGGCTCAGGACTTCGCTACCGCCCGTCGGTCGGGGCACTTGCGGGGTGCACGGTGCGAGTATTGACGTTGCAGTAGCCCTGGCTCGTTTGTGGGGCTCGCCCCAAAAATTTGCGCATGGTGCTATACTCATATGGCGAAATGATAGAAAACTTTAATTATTAGCCAGCTTCATTCGCTCCCTCTTTCCTGCCACGAAGCTGCTTACTTGCGCAAACCCTGGCCGCTGTGCATCCGCTGCAAGGGCGCTGTTGGAAGCGCATAAAATTCACTCCTTTCTAAAATCC
>LJCR01002413.1 GCA_001399705.1 Kouleothrix aurantiaca | reverse complement strand
AGGATGGTGCGGCGGCGCGCGCGCTGGCCCGCCGTCAGGCTGCGCTCTACCTGCCCGTGATCGCGCCGCTCGATCCAACCCTGGGGATTGAGCCCGAGCTGTTAGGCCGCGTGAACGCCGCTGCCGCCGCCTACGATTTTGACGCTGCGGCGGCCTGTATTTCCGACGAGCTGCTGGCGCGACTGGCTTTTGCTGGCACACCCGCCGAAGTCGCCGCCCAGGCCGAGGCGCTGTTTGCGGCCGGCTGCGACCGCGTGGAGTTTGGCACGCCGCACGGCCTGAGCGAGGCCAGCGGCCTGCGCCTGCTGGGCGAGCAGGTGCTGCCGCGCTTGAAAGGAAGCCAGCATGGCGCGTAGTGATGAGTTCGAGCTCTACGATCTGAAAGTGTCGGTTGAGGCGATTGAGGGCAATTGCACCTGCGCCATGCAGGTTGGCGACTGCTTCTTCCTGCGCGGCGGCAAGCTCGCGCTGCCCGACGGCCGCGATTTCTGCCTGTACGCGCTTCAGGCGGCGATTCCGCTGCTGCCCGCCAAGCAGCGCCGCAACCACCCGGCCGACTGGATGGAAACCGACGCGCGCGTGACCTGCCCCGACCCGGCCTGCCGCCTGATCATGCGCATCGAGCGGGTGGGCGCGCGCACCTTGCGCCACGACGACGTTAGCCCGATTCCATGGGAAGAATTGTAAAGCGGCGAGCCGCCCGCTGCCGGGTGCCCGCCGCCTCTTGAATTATTGACGACAGACGAACGACGATTGACCACGCGCTGGTCGTCAGTTGTCAGTTGTCGGTCGTCCGGCCAGAAGCCGCATTAGCGTAGCCGCGCCACCGCCGTCGAGATGCTGATGCCCAGGTATATCAGAATCAGGAGCGGGTTGACCAGCATCATTGGCAGGGTGCCGAGCGCCATGGCCGTGCCGACGGTAATCTGCATCGGGCGGCCGCGCTTGAGCTTGGTGACGTTGTCGACGATCCGCACGATGAACACGGCAATTGCCGGCCCGGCCATAAACACAATAAAGAAGCCAAACAGCC
>LJCR01002412.1 GCA_001399705.1 Kouleothrix aurantiaca | reverse complement strand
CGCCGCCCGTGCGCGGCTGTGCGGGCGCGGGCTGCTGGGCCGGTCCGGGACACGCGTGCGCATCGCCGGCGAAGCGGCCACAGGTCGGACACTTCTGCGTGCCGACCTGGCCGCCGAAGGAGACCTGGCCGCCGTTGGCGAACACGCCGTTCTTGGCGGCGATATACATCGCGTCCGAGGCGCGCCAGGCGTTACCAGTGCCGTTGTTCAGCGCCGCGAGGTCCGCGGCCAGCGCGACGTCGAAGCCATTCTGGGGATGCAGCGCGCGCCACGCCATCACCGCAGCCATCTGCTCGGCCGACATATTGGTCGAGCCGGCCGTGTCGCCGGCGGTGTTGGTCTTCGGATCGTACACCGCCATCAGGCTGCGCCGGTCGCGCGTGTAAATCTGGATCTGGCCGTCGGCGGTCTCGACCACCTCGCCGTCGTACAGCGCACCCACGGCGGCCATCAGCGTCCGGCCGACCGCCACCGAGCCGCCCTTAGGCAGCGGCTCCTTGCCATTCGTATCGTCGGTCTTCTGCGTCGCGCCGCTGACGTCGCGGGCGCTGCCGAAGTGCGCCGGGTCCTTGCTGCGCTGTCCGACGGCGTAAGTCATGTTGCCGACCCGGATCGAGGCGCCGTACGAGCCGCTCTTGCGGAACTCGGAGCCGATGAAGTGTCCGGTGTCGTACACCTGCCCGCCCCTGACGCTGGTCGTCGCGGCCTGCTGCACCTGCTGCATCCGCTGGACCGGCACGCCGGCTGGACCGCCGACCGTGGCGCCAGCCGGGATGGTCGTGCCGTAGGCCGCGGCCATCAAGCCGAGTGCGGTTCGCTGCCGTGGCAGCACGCTCAGATCGGTCGCGTCGAGCACAGGAACCACGCGGCCGTTACTCATCTGGGCGAGATTGAGGCTGCGCTCCTGCCTCCAGGAATCCGGGACGAAGCCGCCCGCCAGCGCCGAGGGCAGGCTGTCAAGCGACACCCGCACCTCCTCGCCGGTCAGGCCGTGGCGCATGATCACGTCGCCCTTCCGGGCCTGCGCGATCAG
>LJCR01002411.1 GCA_001399705.1 Kouleothrix aurantiaca | reverse complement strand
CTGAAGCACCCGCACCGCGCGCACCCTTCCGCGAGCGCCTCGGCCGCGCACGCACGCAGGCCCGCCGCGCCGTGCCTTTCCTCGGTGGCGTGGTTGCTGCGCTGGTGGCGCTGCTGCTGTACCGCGTGCTCTTGCCCCCGCCCGCGCCGCTCTCCGCCCAGGACGTTCACACCGAAATCATGAACACCATGGCCTCGGCCACGCCCGCGCCGGCCTACTCCGCGCAGGTCTACCAGGTGATCCGCCCGTCGCTGGTGCTGATCGAAACCGGCGCGGATGGCACCAGCAACGGCTTTGGCAGCGGCGTGGTGGTGAGCGACCAGGGCGACATTCTGACCAGCCTGCATGTCATTGCCGACGCCGACGCGATCAAGCTCACCTTCCCCGATGGCACCGAGTCGGGCGCGATTGTGATGGCCCAGCAGCCCGAGCACGATATTGCCGTGCTGCGCGCCACCAAGCCGCCCGCGCAGCTCGTGCCGGCCACGCTTGGCAACCCCAACGCCATGCACGTTGGCGACGAAGCCTACGCGGTCGGTCACCCGCTCGGCCTGTACGGCTCGATGAGCGCGGGCGTGATCTCGGGCTTCGACCGCGCGTTTCGCCCGCCGAATGGCGGCCCACCGCTGCGCGGCCTGATTCAGGTCGACGCCGCGATCAACCCCGGCAACTCGGGTGGCCCGCTGCTCAATCGCTACGGGCAGGTCCTCGGCATTGTGGCCGGCATCGTCAACCCAACCGACCAGGATGTGTTTATTGGTATTGGCTTTGCGGTGCCGATCGACGTCGCGGGCGGGGCGGCCGGTGCGCCACCGTACTAACGGTTGGAAAGTTCGAAAGTTAGAAGGTTGCAGGTTAGCCGACGAACGACGGCCGACGACCGACGAACGACGACCGACGAACGACGAATGACGAATGACGAATGACGAATGCTTGCGTCCTGAGTGCGGCGTTAGCCGCGTATCGAAGGGCGCGAGCGAAGAACGACGGTTGGAAAGCTGGAAAGTCGGAAGGTTGCAGGTTAGCCGACGAAC
>LJCR01002409.1 GCA_001399705.1 Kouleothrix aurantiaca | reverse complement strand
GCTGACAACGCGCCACGATGCAAGATGCGATGCAAGTTTCCGCATATCTTGCACGCGCCAACTCAGTATGCTGTGCGCAGTGACAAAGCAATGGCCAGCCGGTGCAAAAGCTCGGCTGCCCGCACGAAAGGACACGCGCATGGTCACGGTACCCTCGCAACACGCATCACGCGCGGCGCGGCCCGCGCACAGCCTTGCCGCCTGGGCGCTTCGTATCAATGGGGTGTTTTTGCTGGCCGTGGGCCTGGCGGCATGCACGGCAGATATGTTGGGGTATTTCTATGCAGCTGGCCCCTTCGCGGAGCTGGGTGGCCAGGCCAGCGCGATCGCGAGCGTGGAAGCGCATGGGCTGGGCGCGCTTGTTGGCGCGCTGATCTGGAATGGCACGCGCAGCAGCGAACCCTGGAATCGCCACGCACTGGCGCTGGTGGTGCATGGTTTCCTGATGCTGTGCAACCTGCTCTACTGGAAGGTGTATGCCGATCTGCACATCGTGCCAGTTGGTATCGTTTCCACCGCTGCCCACGCGCTGTTTTTCGCCGTGCACCTGGCCTGCCTGGCGCGGGGGTATGCCCATGCCGTGCTTCCCGGCTGGGCCGAGCGCTTCCGCGCTGCTGGCCTGTTTGTGCAGCCGGTTGCGATCTGCACGCTGCTGCTGGGGGGCTGGGTTCACCTGATGATCGCGGTGCTTGGCCGTGGCGCGCTGCCGCTGATCCTCACGCCCGCCACCGAGCTGCTGCTGAGCGCGCCGATGTTCTATGTCAGCATCGCTGGTTGGCTCGCCTGGCCACAGTTTCGCTTCCGCGCACGCTGGCATCGCATCGCCGTGGCAATCATTCTGATCTACTTCCCGATTGGCCTGCCGCTGCACCTGATGACGATCACTACCGGCTCGACGGCGCAGTATGCGGGCATACCCGAGTGGTACAGCCTGGTGATTATGCCAGTGATGGCAACATTTATCGCACTTCTGGCGGCGCTGCACGTTGCAGGCGCGGAAACAGGCAACAAGTAGCACCATGGCGCGCAAGCGC
>LJCR01000241.1 GCA_001399705.1 Kouleothrix aurantiaca | reverse complement strand
GCCCGATATTGCGCTGCGCCCGACCTTTATTGTCGGCTTCCCGGGCGAGACGCGCGAAGAGTTCAGCGCACTGCTGGCCTTCCTGGAAGAAGTGCAGCTCGACCGCGTGGGCGTGTTCCGCTACTCGCAGGAGCCCGGAACGCACGCGGCCACGCTGCCCGGCCAGGTGCGCGAGCGCGTGACCGACCGGCGCTGGCACGAAGTCATGCAGCTGCAGCAGGGCATTTCGCTGGCGCGCAACCGCCGCTGGCAGGGCCGCACGCTTTCGATGCTGGTGGAAGGGCAGGGAACATCCGAGGATGGCGCGCCGCTGGTGGTCGGGCGCTCGTTCCGCGATGCCCCCGAGGTCGACGGCCAGGTCTTTGCGTGGGGCACCGCGCCGGTGGGCAGTCTGGTGCCGGTGCGCGTGACGCAGCCGCTGGAATACGACCTGTGGGGCGAGCTCGCCTAGAACGAGAACCAAGAACTGAGAACCTCGTCTATAGCAGGTTCCTGGTTCTTGGTTCTATTCCGGGTCCGGTTCTCTTCAGGCGGCGACGCGGGCCTGCAGAGCTTTCTGCAGGCGGCGCAGCTCGCTCGGGTTGCGGCGGGCCAGGTAATCGACCATGTAATCGATCGCCGTCTCGCTGTAGTCGTCCAGCAGGCCGTCGAGCACCTGCTGCACCACCATCGTCACAAAATCGTCTTCGGTGATGGCAGGCGTGTAGACATAGGCCAGGCCCTCGCGGTGGCGGTTCAGCACGCCCTTCTCGGCCAGGCGGCTCATGGTCGTCATCACAGTGGTGTAGGCAATGTCGCGCTGCTGCGAGAGCTTGCGGTGCACTTTCTTCACGGTGCTGCGCTCATCCTGCCAGATGATCTGCATGATGTCGGTTTCCAGCGGACCCAGCACTTTGACAAGGCCATCCTTCGTTGGGCTGAAACGGAAGCGCATGTTGAGGGGCATCGGAGGTCTCCTTTCAAATGGCGTGTCCGCCGTTTGTGTCGCGTGTTTGCCTGTTAGGGCGCTGCACGATACTGATAGTGTGCGTAGCGCCGATTGCAACCTTGTGTACGATGTGTTGCGTTTATTTGCGGCCCGCGTATGTAGTGTATTAGTTTACCGCTCTAACAACAAGAGTATTTGATTACTAGGCGGTTACATAAGATTACTGGAAGATTACAACGTTTTGTCATACTATACAGTATGCATACAGCAAAAGCAGTTTTTATACCTTTACAGTTATTCATCACCTGATTGCCAAACGCGTTACTATTTTTTATAGTATTACCGGAATAAACGATGACGCATCCCGAAATTCGCGCGCAGATCCAGGCAGCTATGCGCGCCGCCTTCCCCGCGGCCGAAGCGCGTGTCGCGCAGTTCTACGCCATGCAGCAGTATCAGCTCGGCTGGCGCGACGAGCAGCTGGCCCCGGCAGATGTCGATCCCGGCAAGCTGCTGCGCCCGTACCTCGCATTGCTGGCCTGCCGCGCCGCCGGCGGCGACGAGCGCCAGGCCCTGCCGCTGGCGGCAGGCATCCAGCTCGTCCACGATTTCTCGCTCATCCACGACGACATCGAAGACAATAGCGACCTGCGCCGCGGCCGCCCGACCGTCTGGAAGCTATGGGGCCTGCCCCAGGGCATCAACACCGGCGACGGCATGTTCACCGTGGCGCACCTTGCACTGCACGGCCTGAGCGACGCTGGCGTGCTGCCGGCAGTCGCGCTCGAAGTGCTCAAGCGCTTCGACCAGACGATCCTGACGATCTGCGAAGGCCAGTTTCTCGACATCAGCTACGAGGGCAACCTGGCTATCACTGAAGCCGACTACATGGCCATGATCAGACGCAAAACCGCCGCGCTGATTGCGGCTGCCGCCGGCCTGGGCGCGATTGTGGGCGGGGCCAGTGCCAGCACCGCCCGCGCCTTCTTCGATTACGGCGAGAGCCTGGGGCTGGCCTTCCAGGTGCAGGATGATGTGCTGGGAATCTGGGGCGACCCTGAGCTCACCGGCAAGCCGTTCGCGGCCGACCTGTACCGCCGCAAGCTCAGCCTGCCCGTGATTCACGCCATCCAGGCGACCGGCAGCGATGGCCCGATCGCGCAGTGCTACCGCGAGCCCGAGGTCGGCGATGCCGACGTGCGCGCCATGCTCGACGCGCTCGACGGGACGGGTTCGCGCGGCTACACAGCCAGCGTGGCCGAACACTATCACCGCCAGGCGCTCGCCGCGCTCGATGCTGCGGATGGCGAAGCGGCCACAATCGGGCAGATCCGCGCGATCACCGAACAGCTGCTGGATCGACGATTCTAACACATCCTGCGGTGATATGGAACGAGCAGCGCTATGCCCAGGCCATGTCAAATTCCCAAAATTCATCCACAGATTACGCAGATTGCGCAGATGCGAAACCTCATATCTGAGTAATCTGCGTAATCTGTGGAGAGATCTCGCTCCCCATTCCAACCTGGGCATGGCCAACGCCATGACTGGCTGGCTGTGGCAGTAAATCCATGCGAATTGCGCTTCTCAGCGGCGAATATCCCCCACAGCCCGGTGGCATTGGCGACTACACGCGCGCGCTTGGGTCGGCGCTGGCCGCGCTCGGGCACGGCAGCGTGGTGCTTACTATTCAGGGCGGGCAGCTGCTGTGCTACGACCTGGCCGCAGCCGAGCGCGCGCCCGAGCCGATTGCCCCCGTGCGCGGCTGGGGCTGGGCCTCGTGGACGGCGCTGCGGCGCGCGCTGGCGGAACTTCAGCCCGATGTGCTGCACATTCAGTACCAGACTGGCGCCTTCGCCATGCACCCGGCGATTAACTTCCTGCCCTGGCGCCTGCGCGCACAAACACCGCGCCCGCGCATCGCCGTCACCGCGCACGACCTGCTGCCGCCCTACCTCTTTCCGAAAGGCGGCCCGGCGCGGCGCTGGGTAACCGCGGCACTGCTGGCCTGCGCCGACGCCTTGGTTCTCACCAACCGCGCCGACCTCGCCACTGCCGCCGAGATGGCCCGCCGCCCAGCCACACTCATCCCAATCGGCAGCAACATCGATGCCGCGCCGCCGCCTGATTTCAACCGAGCGGCATGGCGCGCACGCCTGGACGTGGAAGCTGAACAGCCGCTGATCGCGTTTTTTGGCCTCTTGTCGCGCAGCAAAGGCGTCGATACGCTGCTGGCAGCCCTGGCCCAGGTGCCCAGCGACGCGCGCCTGCTGGTGGTGAGCGAGATGTTCTTCGCCGGCTGGCGCGCGACAATCGATGGCGCGGAAGTGCCAACCCTGCGCGCGAACTACCTGTTTCGCGGCGTGGTGGTGCCGCCCGGCGCGCACACGGTTGTGTTCGAGTATCGCCCGCTGGTGGCCATGTTCGGCGCGGCGCTTTCGCTGGTGGCCCTTGTCGTCGGCGCGTGGCTAGTGCGCCCCGTTCGGTAAACCGGCACCCAGCCACGAGAGGTGAACGAAGCGCCGCAGCCTGATTGTGGCGCGATCGGCGTGCAGCGGGTCAACCGTGAGGTACGCCCATTCCCACAGCTCGCCAAGCCCAAGCTGCGTTGCGTGGCTGTAGGTGCGCGCCAGCGCGCCATACCCCGCCGGCCCATCACTAGCCCAGCCCGCTGCTTCGAGCTGCCTGCCAATCGCGGACGACCACGGCGCTGCCTTGGGCACGCGGTAGCTGATCTGCCACTCATTCCAATGCAGCCGCGTGATATGAACGTCGGTCGCTGCAGGCGCGACCAGCAGCGCTATTGGCGGGCGCGCAGCCGCCCACGCTCCCAGCGCGCCAGCCGAAACAAGTATCAGCGCGCCCACAATGCCAAGCAGGCGAGTCATACGGCTTTCCTATCTGCTCCGTGCGAAAGGTGCTTGCATGACAGCATGTTTGTGCGGCTGCTTGGTAGCGCTTGTGATACAATTTCCTGTATCGCTCTCGATACTCCTCAGTGCATGTGTTTTTGTGCCCGGCTGCCTGTGCCTGCGCGAGCGGCGCTACGGCATTATCAGAAAAGCGATGCGGTGATTAGGGAAGCACAGCAGCAGTGCAATCGCCAATCCCTGTTCCCCATCCCCTAAGCTCTGCGCTCCAAGCGCACCAGGATGCGCCAATGCACGAGATTGCTTCATTCGGTCACTGGCTCAAGCTTCGCCGCGTGGCGCTGCAGCTGAGCCAGGCCGAGCTTGCCAGCCGCGTGGGCTGCGCGGCAATTACCATCCGCAAAATCGAGGCGGACGAGCGCCGGCCTTCGGCGCAGATTGCTGAGCTGCTGGCACAGCATCTGGAGCTAACGCCCGACGAGCGCGCGGCATTCCTGGCGGCCGCGCAGGCGGTGATCAGCCCGCTGCGGCTGGCCGCGCCCTTTCAGCCAGCAGCCGCAATGCTAACGCGCGGCTCTTTGCCAACCCCACCCACGGCGCTGGTCGGCCGCGCAGCCGAGATCGCAGCCGTATGCATCCTGCTGCGGCGGAATGAGCTGCGCGTGCTCACATTGACCGGGCCAGGCGGGGTTGGCAAGACGCGCCTCGCGCTCGAAGCTGGCAGAGAAGTGCAGTCTGCGTTCGATGATGGCGCGTGGTTTGTTCCGCTTGCGCCGATCGCCGAGCCAGCACTGCTGCTTTCGGCCATCGCACAAACGCTGGGGACGCAGGAATTGCCCGGCCAGACGCTGCAGCAAACCGTGCAGTCGGCATTACGCGACCGCCAGATCCTGCTGGTGCTCGACAATTTCGAACAGATCCATGCAGCCGTCCTGCAGCTTGCCGAACTGCTGGCCGCGCTGCCAACACTGAAACTGCTGGTGACGAGCCGTATTCCGCTGCGCATCACTGCCGAACACCAGTTCCCGGTTCCTCCGCTCACTCTGCCCAACCCACAGGCTGAGCCCGGCGCGGGCGAGCCGCCCGCTTCTGCAGCGGTTGCGCTCTTTGCTGCGCGCGCGCAAGCGGTCAAACCCGACTTTGCCATCCCTCCCGCGAA
>LJCR01002410.1 GCA_001399705.1 Kouleothrix aurantiaca | reverse complement strand
GTGGTCTACTACGCGCAGGAAGTGTGCGTGGTGGTCGCGACCGACCGCTACACCGCCGCCGACGCCATCCAGCACGTCGACGTCGAGTACGAGCCGCTGCCGCCAGTTGTCGATCCCTTCGAAGCGCTCAAGGACAACGTGATCGTTCGCGACGACAAGCAAGACAAGACCAACCACATCTGGCACTGGGAAGCTGGCAATAAAGACGCGACCGACGAGGTGTTTGCCAGCGCCGCCAAGGTCGTCGAGCAGTACATGTACATCCCGCGCATCCACGTCGCCTCGATCGAAACGTGCGGCATGGTTGCCGACTACAGCAAGATCACCGGCAAGCTGCGCATCTACATGACCTCGCAGGCGCCGCACGCGCACCGCACCGTGTTCGCGCTGGTGAGCGGCATCCCCGAGCAGAAAATCCAGATCATCTCGCCCGACATTGGCGGCGGCTTCGGCGGCAAAGTGCCAGTGTACCCCGGCTATGTCTGCTGCGCGGTCGCCAGCATTGTAACGGGCAAGCCGGTCAAGTGGATCGAAGACCGCAGCGAGAACCTGCAGGCCGACTCGTTTGCGCGCGACTACCACATCACCGCGCAGATGGCGGCCGACGCCGACGGCAAAATCACGGGCCTGCGCGTGAAAACGCTGGCCGACAATGGCGCGGCCGACGCCGCCGCCAACCCGTCGAAGTTCCCGGCCGGCCTGTACTCGATCTGCACCGGCTCGTATGACATGAAGGCCGCGCATGTGGCCGTGGATGGCGTCTACACCACCAAACCGCCGGGTGGTGTCGCCTACCGCTGCTCGTTCCGCGTGACCGAGGCCGTGCATATGATCGAGCGCATGTCCGACATTATGGCCCACGAGCTAGGTGAAGACCCGGCCGCCTTCCGCATGAAGAACTTCATCAAGCCCGAGCAGTTTCCCTACAAATCGCCAACCGGCTGGGAGTATGACAGCGGCAACTCTGGCGCGGCGCTCGCCCCGCGATTCCTGCCCGAAGCGCACCAGCAGGCGGTTCACCTCCAGCAGCGGCG
>LJCR01002408.1 GCA_001399705.1 Kouleothrix aurantiaca | reverse complement strand
AAGCGGGTTTCGAGCGGCGGCGTGCATCTGATGCAGACGCACTGTTATCTGTGCCCGGATGACGCGGCTTGGAAGCATATCGCCGGCCTGTACCAGGCGGCCGTGAGCGCGGCCGCTGCCTGGCATGCCTTGCGTGCGCGTCTGGGGACGTACGCCGAGGCGCGGATCGATGGACGCTGGTCGGCGCGGGACACTCAGGTGCGCAGATGAGCGATCGTGCAGTGGACCGGTGGCCCCTGGTCATTATTAGCGCTTGAGGCGCTGCTCGACAGCCGCCTCCGGCCGCTCCCGGGCGCGCGGTGGATCGCCGACGGCCTGCGCACGCTGCAGCTGCCAGTAGTGGTCGTCGGCGATGTCAGCTCAACGACACGGCGCATCCTGGACGGCGCGGCAGCCGAGACCGAGGTGGCGCGGGCTGTCGATGCGCTCGCCGCGGCGGCGGAGCGCTTCGGATTGGGGACCGTGCCATGGTACCTGTCGGTCTGCCCGGGAGACGGGGGCAGCCTGCCGCAGCCTTCTGACGCCGCCGTAGCGCGCGTTCGCGACCTCTGGCAGCTCAGTACCGGCATACGCGACGTGTGGACCACGCAGGTGGCGGTGACTGCCAGCCCGGTATTCGGCGCGTTTCCAAGCGCGCTGGCGGCGCATGCGCACTCACAGCACTGTTTTCTGGCCAGCGGCGATCCAGACGCGGCGATCGACATCAGCGAGACCGAGCTGTGGTCGCGATCCGGGTTCCAGTGGATGGGCGCGGCCGGCCTGCGCAGCGGTCCTGAGGCGGATGGCTGGGCAGTTTTGCAGCAGTTCGCGCGGCGTGCCGCGCAATGGTGAGACGTTATGAACGCAGACCTCTTCGACTGGCTCCCACCTCCTGACGCGCCGCCCGATGTGCTCGCGGCCGCGTATGCGCGCGCCGTAGACGGCGGCGTCCCCATTGTCGGCAGCGCAGCGAAGCGCCAGGGGCCCTCTGTCATCCCGGTGCTGGTGCTCGACACCCGCGCGCGGCCGGAGCCTTCGCGCTTTCTCGCCGCGGTC
>LJCR01002407.1 GCA_001399705.1 Kouleothrix aurantiaca | reverse complement strand
AGCGCCTGCTCGTCGCGGCCGCGCGCGTGCTGCCCAAAGCCGCGCAGCGTATAGCTTTCCGGGTCGGTCTCGTTAAGCGCGACGAGCTTGTCGGCGTCGGCCAATGCCTTCTCGAAATCGCGCTGGCGCACCAGAAAGTCGAACTCGTCGCGCCGGATGCCGCCATCGTCGGGCGCGGCGGCCACGGCGGCGGCGAAATCGCGGCGCGCATCATCTGTTTTTCCCTGGCGCGCATAGATCAGGCCACGCAGGCGGGGGGCCGCGCTGTTGCTGGCGTCGGTGCTGAACACCTGCTCAAGGTCGGCCAGCGCCTGCGCTTCCTGCGACGCGTGGTACAGCAGCCAGGCGCGATCCATGCGTGCAGGAACATAGGCCGGCTCAAGCTCGATCGTGCGGTCGAGATCGCGCCGCAGGCTGGCTGGGTCGTTTTTCGGGTAGCCCATCAGGATGCTGCGCTGGTAGTACGCGCGCGCAAATGTGGCGTCGAGCTCGATCGCCTTGCTGTAGTCGGCAATCGCGTCGTCGGGGCGATCGGTGCGCTGGTTCACATAGCCCCGCGCGAAATACACCAGCGCGTTGTTTGGCGCGAGGCTCAGTGCGCGGTCGATGTCGGCGTGGGCGGCGTCGGGGCCAGAATTGCTCAGGTTGGCGATTCCGCGCAGCGCCAGGAGGTTGGGGTCGTCGGGGCGGGCTTCCAGCGCGGGCTTGAGCGTTTCCATCGCCCCGCCGGTGTCGCCCGCGTCGAGCTGCTGCGCAGCTTTGGCGATCACGTCGGCCACCGCAGGGTCAAGCGCGCCAGCAGAAGCGGGAAGCGGCTGAACAGCGGCGCTGGTGGCTTGTGTACTGGTGCCGCTGCTTGGGCCGCGCAGCAAGGCAAAGGCGGCTGTACCAATCACTACCAGCGCCAGCAGACCGCCGGCAATGGCGAACCAGCGCGTGCCTGTGCGGCGCGGCGGCGCGGCAGGTGCAGGAACGGGTGTTGGTGGTGCGGGCGGAAGCGCAGGCTGCGCGGCGGTTTCCTGCGCTGGCAAGGGTAG
>LJCR01002406.1 GCA_001399705.1 Kouleothrix aurantiaca | reverse complement strand
GATCTGCACTACGTCCGCACCTGGTCGCCCGCTGCCGACCTGCGCGTGCTATGGAGTGCCCTGATGCTGCTTGCGCAGCCTGGGCGCTACGCACTGCTCGCCGGGTCGGAGTCTGTGCTGACCAGACTGTATATCAACCCGCAACAGTCGGCCTGCCCGGCAGGCGAGGGAGGGCAGCCGATGTAGCATTCACCGAAAGGAGGCGGAAATTTGTAGTGTACGATCGAATCAGAAATGAAACTATGCTTTAAGGAGGTCCACAATGCAGCTTCATCTCAACACAAAACTCAAGCGGCTGCTGGTGCTGTTCGCTGCGGTTTTCGCTCTTGCCCTGGCGGTGTCGCCGGCGGCCTGGGCAAGCCCAGCAGCAAGCACGGCGGGCAATGCCGTGGCCCCGGCGGTGTGGTTCAACCCGCTGGCCGACAAGAAAGATAGCTGTAAGCAGAGCACAGTGCCCTGCAAGCAGGCCGATCTTTCGATCAAAAAGTCGGTCAGCCGCGTGAAGCGCTCCGACGACTACATCTTCACCATCACGGTGAAAAACAACTCGAAGATCGCGGCTGAGAAGGTGGTCGTGGTTGATCAGCTCTCGAAGCGCTTCGAGCTGGAATACGTGAAGGGGCCGGGCTGCAAGTACGGCCAGACGGTCACCTGCAAGGTGGGGACACTGGGCGCCGGCAAGTCGGTGACGATCACCATCCGGGTGGATGTCGAGCCCGACAACTTCAAGGGCAAGATCAGCAACACTGCCTCGGTGAGCGCGTCGACCAAAGATCCGAACACGAAGAATAACTCTTCGACGGTGACGGTGACCTACAAGCGCGATACGTAGCGCCTGTGCGGTTTGAGGCTTGTGGGCTGCCCGTCTGCGGGTGGCCCATTGGTCGTTGGGGGGAGTGTGGTGGCCTGCGCGGCGGGCGGCAGGGGCTGTGTTGCGTGCTTTCGCCTACGCGGCGAGCGGCAGGGGCTGTGCCGCCCCTGCACCCGCACCAGGGACTGCGTCCCTGGACCCGCAAGGAATGTGAGAAACAAGCGAC
>LJCR01002404.1 GCA_001399705.1 Kouleothrix aurantiaca | reverse complement strand
CGATTTCGCGGCCAAGCAGGATCGGCAGCGCAAACGCAGACACAAGCCCGCAGGCGGCCGCTTCGGCGCGGCGCAGAAATTCGTGCTCCTGCGCAAGGTCAACAATCCAGGCTGGCCGGCCATGCGCGAATACGTGCCCAAACACGCCAACCCCCGGCGCAATACGAGTGTGATCGGAGCGATGCCGAAATGCTGCGTACCGATTGGGGTCGTCGGTATGCCAGATCGCGGTTGCTTCCAGCTCGCCGGCCCGATTGGTTAAATACACCTGGCCGACCGGCCAGCCGGTGTAGGTGCAGATATCGCGCAGGGTGGCGGCAAGCGCGGCATCCAGGCTCATGGCCTCGTTGCATGCGATTGCGATGGCCTGAAGCAGCTGCACCAGCGCATTGGCCTGTGCCAGCGCGTGTTCGGCCTGCGCCCGCGTGCTCACATCACGCATCACCGAAAGATGCATTGGCCGGCCATGGTGCTGAACAAGTTTGGTGGAAACCTCCAGATCGACCGTATGCCCGGCTTTATGCCGCAGCGCGCCGCGAAAGCGGCCAATTTCGGCGTTTTCGCGCAGCCGGGCCAGGCGCTGGCGCGCTTGCTCGGTGATGTTTGCTGGTGCCAGCGCTGCGACCGTTTCAAGCGCCAGAAGTTCATCACGCGCATACCCGCTGATCTGGCAAAATGCGTCGTTTACGTACACGAAACGGCTATCCACAACCATGGTGACGCCTTCGCCAAGATCGCTCAGGCCCTGCAGCAGCACCGCATACTGCTCGTCTGGCTGGCCTGTATAGGTGTTTGATGCGGCGGAGGGCGGGCGTGGCGCACGCAGGGGGTGCAGGCTGCTGGCGCGCCCGGCAGGGCCACGTGGTGAACGACGAAACTTCATTGCTCAATTCCTTAGTGCGTGGGTTGCATGGCCCGCGTTTGCGCCGGCTCGCCTGGCTGCGCGATTGGCAGCACAACGCGCACGGTCGTGCCTGCGCCAGGCACTCCGGTGGCAGTGATCGTACCGCCGTGGCTCTGCACAATGCCGAGCGACACG
>LJCR01002405.1 GCA_001399705.1 Kouleothrix aurantiaca | reverse complement strand
CATGTCGTCGGAGTCGCAGGTGCGCCGGCCGCCCAGGCGCACGCCCTGCGCCGGCTGCTCCCAGCGGTCGAGCGGCAGCACAATGAACTGCTGATCTTCCACAATCAGCGTGTCGGGCAGCGTCACCATCAGGCTGCTGTTCAGCAGGTACCACGGCTCGCCGCCAGTGGCCTGCGCGCTCTTGGTCGTGCCGACTTCCAGCAGGTACAGGCTGTGATTCGCCACGGTGTAGCGGCCAAACTCGCCAATGATGTCGGGCTGCGGCACGCCGTGCTCGGCGCAGACCGCCGCCATGGTTTCCATCAGGCGCGTCAGGAAGCTCTGGTAGTCAAATTCGAAGTCGAGCGCGTAGGCCGAGGTGGGCATGCCGCCGCCAAAGTTGAAGGCGCGCAGCGTCGGCACTTGCTGGCGCAGCTGGCAGTACGCCGCCGCCGAGCGCTCCAGTCGCGCCATCCAGCCATCCATATCTTCGAGCTGGCTGCCGACCATTGCGTGGTATACCACCAGCCGGTGCGGTGTGCCAGCCAGCCGCCGCGCCGCAATCGCGATCTCTTGCTGCGTCAGGCCAAAGCGCTCGCCGCCCGGGTGCGCCGGGTTGACCACGTCGGCGAAGTGGCGCTCGCGCACGCCCAGCAGCAGTGGCGCGTTGCAGCGCTCCAGGTAGGCATCCAGCTCGTCCAGGTCGTCGAGGATGGGCACCACACGCTCGAAGCCGGCCTCGCGCAGCGACACAATTGCGTCGATGTAGCTGTCTTCCTTGGAGCCGTTGCAGAACATATAGCGCCGCTCGGAAAGCACGCCCTGCCGCCACAGATGGTGGGCGATCAGCACGTCGGCGGTGGCGGATGTTTCGTAGTGAGCGCCAGCCGCCAGCGCGGTGCGCACCACTTCTTCGGCAAAATTGGCCTTGGTGGCATAGGCGTACAGAAAGCCGCCGTGGTAGCCAGCGGCAGCGCGCGCCGCGCCAGCCCAGCCGAGCATGCGCTCGACCTGCTCGGTGATCAGCGGGCAGTAGGCGATTTCAAGCGGCGCGCCGTAG
>LJCR01002403.1 GCA_001399705.1 Kouleothrix aurantiaca | reverse complement strand
CGGATGCGCTCGCGCACACGACCATCCACCTGCACCGCCAGCTCGTGCACCGTTTCCGCGACGATGGCGGCCGCGGGCCAGGGGGCATCGTGCACCGAGCCAGCGCCGCCCAGCCGCTCCCACAGCTCCTCGCTGATGTGCGGGGCGAAGGGCGCCAGCAGCAGCACCAGCGTGCGCCGCGCCTCGGCCGCTTGTTCCGCCGGCAGCTCGTTCGCGCCGCGCAGCCAGTTGGCGAACTCCATCAGCGCGGCGATGGCCGTATGGAAGCGGCGCGCGTGCAGCTCCTCGGTGACGCGAGTGACCAGACGACCACCGACCACCGACCACTGACGACGCTCTGATTCCTCAGCCGCCGGCCTTTGGTCGTCAGTCGTCCGTCGTCCGTCGTCGGCACACAGTTCCCACACCCGCGCCAGGAAGCGCACCATGCCCACCACGCCACGGTCGCTGAAGTCGGCGTCTTCGTCGAACGGCCCCAGGAACAGCAGCGCCATACGCGTGGCATCGGCGCCGTAGCGCGCAATGTACTCGTCGGGGTTGACGACATTGCCGCGCGATTTGCTCATTTTGCGGCCGTCGCGCGTGATCGTGCCGTGCAGGCGCAGCCGCGCAAACGGCTCGGCGTGCGGCAGCAGCCCGATGTCGTGCAGCGCCATGCTGATGAAGCGCGCATACAGGTGGTGCATGGTGGCGTGCTCTGGCCCGCCCGTGTACATGCCTACCGGCAGCCAGCGCCGCACGCGCGCATCGTCCCAGGGCACGTCGTCGCGCTCGGTGGAGGTGTAGCGCAGGAAGTACCACGCGCTGTCCAGAAAATTGTCCGACACGTCGGTTTCGCGCGTGGCTGGGCCGCCGCACTGCGGGCAGGTGGTATTCACCCACTCGGCAACAGTGGCCAGCGGCGAAACGCCCGCGCCGGTGGGGCGGAATTCATCCAGCGGCGGCAGCAGCACCGGCAGCTGATCGTCGGGCACGGGCAGCGCGCCGCCAGCCGCGCAGTAGACAATCGGGATGGGCGGCCCCCAGTAGCGCTGCCGGCT
>LJCR01002402.1 GCA_001399705.1 Kouleothrix aurantiaca | reverse complement strand
GAATGTTGCCGACGGCGACGGCGGCGCGATCAACTCGAACGGCACGGTGAATATTGCCGCCAGCAGCTTTGTGGGCAACCAGGCGCGCGGCTTCGCCAACAATGGCAACAACCCCGCCACCGGCTATGGCGGCGCGATCAGCATGGATGGATCGGACACGCTCAAGCTGGCGCTGACGAACTTCGCGGGTAATGTGGCCGACAAGGGCGGCGGCGCGGTGTACTGGAGCGCCAACAACGCCGAGTTTTCCGATGTGGTGTTTTCGGGCAATATCGTGAATGGCACCGGCTCGAACAGCACCGCGCCGCGTGGTGGCGGGGCGATCTATGCGGCGGGCAACAGCTCGCTGACGCTGATCCGCACCGCGCTGAGCGGCAACCTCGCGCCCACCAGCAATGGCGGCGCGCTGTATAGCGAAATTGGCGCGACCACGGTGATCAGCACAACCTCGTTCAACGGCAATATTGCCGCGTCGCCCAGCAGCACCGGCATGGGTGGCGCGATCTACAACGGCGGCGGGAAAATCGATGTCGCGCAGGCGCTGTTCCTGAACAATGCCGTCGCGCAGGGCAATGGCGGCGCGCTCGCCAACGACCGCCACGGCCAGGTGTCGCTGGCGAACACGACCTTTACGGCGAATGCCGCACCACAGGGCGACGGCGGGGCGATTTTCAACACCAACACCCAGCAGGGCGGGCCGATCAGCTCTGTGGCGGCGCGCAACGTCACGTTTTCGGCCAATGCGGCAACCAACGCCAGCCAGCACGGCGGCGCGATCTTCAACGACACTGGGCATAGCGTTTCGCTTGGCAACACGATTGTCGATGGCAGCGTGGGCGACAATTGCACCGGCACGATTACATCGCTGGGGCACAACCTCGACAGCGCCAACACATGCGCGCTGAACGGCCCCGGCGATCTGCCAAATGGCAGCGCGAAGCTCGACACGCCCGGCTTCAACGGCGGGCCGCTGGCCGCGCTGCTGACGCAAAAATTATTAGCCGGCAGCGTCGCAATCGACGCGGGCGACCCGGCGATCTG
>LJCR01002401.1 GCA_001399705.1 Kouleothrix aurantiaca | reverse complement strand
GTTTGCGCTGGTGCGCGTCGTTCAGCAGGTCGGCCAGGTAGATCATGTTGCCGCGCCGGGTGGAAAGCGACTGGCCGTGCTGGTCGAAGATCGTGCCGAACTTGATGTGCTCCAGCTCGACATCCTGCGCATAGCCCATGGCGCGCACCAGCGCAAACAGCTGGCGGAAGTGCAGCTCCTGCGGCATGCCGACGACGTACAAAATCTGCGCGGGATCGAACTCTTTCAGGCGAAACAGGATCGTCGCGACGTCGCGGGTGTGGTAGAGCGTGCCGCCGTCGCTGCGCTGCAGCAGGAAGGTTGGCAGGCTGCTGCCCAGGTCGACCACCACCGCGCCGCCTTCGTCGCGGTAGGCCACCTGTTTGTCGAGCGCTTCCTGAATCACGCCCGCCAGCATCGGCTCGTAGAAGCTTTCGCCATAGTTGTGGTCGATATGCACGCCCAGTCGGTCGTAGTTGCGCTGGTTGGCGCTCAGCGTCAGGTCCACCATCGACTGCCACAGATCGCGCGCGGTCGGGTCGCCCTGCTCGAGCTTCAGCGACCATGCGCGCGCCTCGTCGTCGAGCGCGGGGTCGGTTTTCGCCATGTTGGCGTACTGGGCATACAGCTTGTCGATCTGCGCCAGCGCTTCTTCGCCCTCGCCGTCAGGCCGGCCCCAGCGCACAATCGCGGCGATGTTCATGCCAAACTGCTTGCCCCAGTCGCCCAGGTGGTTGTCGCCAACCACGTTGTAGCCCAGGAATTTGAAGATGTTATACAGCGACTGGCCGATGATCGTCGAGCGGATGTGGCCGACGTGCATCAGCTTGGCGACGTTGGGCGAGGAATAGTCGATCACCACGGTTCTGTTCCCGCCCACGTCGTCGCTGCCATAGCGCGGGCCAAGCTCCTCAACTTCTTCGAGCACGGCATTCGCCAGGCCCGCCACGTCGAGGCTGAAGTTCAGGAACGGGCCAGCCGCGGCCACCGCGCCGATCAGCGGGTCGGCGGCGGGCTGGATGGCACCAGCCCGGCTGGCGGCCAGCTGCGGCGGCGGCGTGCC
>LJCR01002400.1 GCA_001399705.1 Kouleothrix aurantiaca | reverse complement strand
CGTGCGCAGGGCCGCGCGCGGTTCGCCGCGCCGCAGCAGCAAACGGCTGCCGCGCGCGCGCAGGGATTGGTCGAGCGCGCGAAGCGAATCGAGCAGAAAGGCCACGCGCGCGGCGGCGGTGTCGGGCGCGCGCAGGATGGCGTCGTCGAAAATAAAGACGGGGACGACGTGGCCGCCGCTGGCATGCAGCGCGGCGTGGAGCGCGGGGTTATCGTTCAGGCGCAGGTCGCGGCGGAACCAGTGGATGATGGTTGGCATAGTTGCGTATTCGTTGTTCGTACTGCGCAGAATACGAACCACGAATACGCAATACGTGCTTTGTACTACGCGTTTACCGGGCTAGAGGATGTGACGAATTCGAGCTGCTCGCGGCAGGCTGCGATGCCGGCTGCGCTTTCGGGCGAGGGGTCGTACTGGTACGAGCGCACCAGCGCCTCGCGCGCCTCGCGGTAGCGCTTGAGGATGAACAGCGCCTTGCCGCGATTGAGCCAGAACACGCCCTTGACCTTGGCGTCGGAGTTCGAGATTTCGAGCGCGCGGTTCAGGCATTCGAGCGCGGCCTCGGCGCGGCCCAGCTCGGTCAGCAGCGCGGCCTTGCTGTTCCACACGCGCGCATTGTCGGGCTCGATCTCCAGCGCGCGGTCGTAGCTGGCGAGCGCATCGTTGAAGCGGCCCATGTCGGTGAGCGCCATGGCGCGCCACAGCCAGGCGGCATGGCTGCGGCTGTTGAGCGTAATTGCGCGCTCGAACAGGGCGAACGCTTCCTCGGGCTGGCTCTGGCGCAGCAGCATCTGGCCCTGGTCGCACAGGATCTGCCCTTCGGTCGAGCTGCCGCTTGCCACCTGGGTTTGCGCGTTTGCCTGGCGGGTGAGCTGCTCGCGCAAACGCTGCTCGGTTTCGTTCCAGCGCGCGCGGTCTTCGGGCTTGTTGGCCAGCAGGTCGAGCTGCTGAATGCGCTCGCAGGCCAGCATGGCGGCCTTCAGCGCGTCGTAGCTGCCGAGCGTGCGCGCAATATCGACGACCCATTGCGCGAAGGTTTGCAG
>LJCR01000240.1 GCA_001399705.1 Kouleothrix aurantiaca | reverse complement strand
GCGCGGCGCCGGCTGCGCCCGCCGCCACAATCTGCTCGATGCCGTGCGATTGCGTGTACATCCCGCTCGGGAAGAAGGAGTCGGCCAGCTGGAGCGCAGAGAGGAGGGCTGTCATGTCAGCAATCCCACAATCCGTACAAATGATTCAGTGCGCCACATGGACGCGACCCTGTGCCGGGGCGTCGTCGTGGGCGCGGCCCAGGTAGATCTCGAGCACGCGCGGGTCATTCTGAACAGCCTCAACTGGCCCTTCGCACAGCAGCTTGCCGGTGTGCAGCACCGTAACTGTGTGGGCAAAGCGGCGCACGAATTCCATGTCGCGCTCGGCCACGAGCACCGCGTGCTCATGCGCAATGCTTTGCAGCAGCTCGCCAGTGCGGTCACGCTCGCGGCGAGTCATGCCGGCTACTGGCTCGTCGAGCAGCAGCAGCTTGGGCTTCTGGATCAGCAGCATGCCAATTTCCAGCCACTGTTTCTCGCCGTGCGAAAGCTGGCTGGCGCGAGTTTGGGCGCGCGGCGTCAGCCCGATCTGCTCCAGCGTGTCGATCACCCGGCGACGCTGCTTGTCGGAGGCGCGCGTCGCCAGCGCCACCAGCCCATCGCGGAAGCTGATCGCGGCTTCAAGGTTTTCGGCTACGGTCAGGCTGCCGAAGATCGAGGGCGTCTGAAACTTGCGGCCAATCCCCAGCCGCACGCGCTGGTGCTCGGGCAGGTGCTGGATGGCCGGCAGGCCGTCGAACACAATCCGCCCGTGGGTCGGGCGCGTCTTGCCTGTGATGATGTCGAGCAGCGTGGTTTTGCCCGCGCCACTCGGGCCGATCAAAAAGCGTAGCTCGCCATACGCCATTGAAAAATCAAGCTGATCAAGGGCTTTGAAGGCATTGAACTCGACCGTGACCGACTGAATGTCAAGTAGTCTGCCGCTTTGAGCCATGGAACTCATCTCCTGCGCGGGGCGCGGTTATGCACCTTTCCTCCGACACATCGTGCAGCACCGGCGCGGAGTCGCCAGTGCCCCGCTGGCCAAGCCAGCGCCCAACTTCCCGCCGACGCGCAGCACCAGACCCTGCGCGAGCAGCACCACCCCAGCCAACAGCGCACCCAGAAATACCTGCCAGGTTATGAATCAGGCCCGCCCTGCAGCTTCCAGCCAGGCAATTGCGCGCCCGATGAACCCGCGCCTCCTGCTATCCCATGCCGCAGGCAGTAAGCGCAAAGCCCTTGCCCAGGCTGGGCAGGCTGCCACTACCCCGGCCTGCCGTTGTACGTTCGGCACACCAGCGATCAAGCGGGCAGGCTGCCGCACGATCGCAGTCATCACCACATGGCCAGTCTGAATCGAGTTGGCGGCTGGGCAGAGTATTGCAGTGCAAGGGCAAAACACGCACGGGGCGCAACGTGCGGCGAAGCGTCAGCGCAAACCGAATGACACGAAGCAATGGGTCATTCGGCTGAACCCAGCGGCGGAATTGGGCAAGACCAACAGCCAGCCAACGGGGCACTGGGCCGCGAAAGACGGCAGTATTGGCAGAACCGACTGGAGACAGCCTGAGTATAGAGGAAGCGATACGGATTGTCAAGATGGCGTTAACCAGTGCGCGCCGCAGCGGCAGCGTGCACAAACGTGCCGCCGAGCTGCGGAACTGCTGTGCTGAGGTGGGCTTCTTCGACTTGCGCTGGTGCATTCTGTGGCGCAATCTTTTTCCAGGTGGCCGTAATGCCAGCTACACAATATAAAAGAGCTGCGTGAGCGGCAGGCGCTCGGCCGGCTCGCAGGTCGCCAGCACGCCGTCGACGCGCACTTCATACGTTTCGGGGTCGACATCGATGCGCGGCATGGCGTCATTCCGCACCAGGTGGGCTTTGCCGATGCTGCGGCAGTTTTTCACTCCTACTGCGCGCCGTGTCAGGTGTAAGCGCTCGGGCACGCCCAGGTCGATCGACGCCTGCGACATAAAGTTCACGCAGGTTGCGCCAAGCGCGCGGGCGTGTGCGCCAAACATGGGGCGGTAGAAGACCGGCTGCGGCGTTGGGATCGAAGCGTTCGGGTCGCCCATTGCGGCCCAGCTAATCATGCCGCCCTTGATGATCATCTTGGGCTTTGCGCCGAAGTAGGCCGTGTCCCATAGGACAATATCGGCCAGCTTGCCCGGTTCGAGCGAGCCAACTTCGTGGGCGATGCCGTGCGCCAGCGCCGGGTTGATCGTCAGCTTGGCGAGGTAGCGCAGCACGCGCGCATTGTCGTGCTCGGCGGTGTCGCCGTCGAGCGGGCCGCGCTGATCCTTCATTTTGTGCGCGGTCTGGAAGGCGCGCGTGACGACTTCGCCCACGCGGCCCATCGCCTGCGAGTCGGAGGAATACATACTGATCACGCCCAGGTCGTGCAGCACGTCCTCGGCGGCGATGGTTTCCTTCCGGATGCGGCTTTCGGCAAAGGCGACATCTTCGGCAATGCTCGGGTTGAGGTGGTGACAGACGATCAGCATGTCGAGGTGCTCGGCCAGCGTGTTGATCGTGTAGGGCCGCGTGGGGTTGGTGCTGGACGGCAGAATGTTCGGCAGCGCAGCGATTTTGATGATGTCGGGCGCGTGGCCGCCACCCGCGCCTTCGGTGTGATAGGTGTGAATCGTGCGCCCGCCAATCGCCGAGATCGTGTCTTCGACAAAACCGCTTTCGTTCAGCGTGTCGGTGTGGATGGCGACCTGCACGTCGTACTCGTCTGCCACGCGCAGGGATGCGTCGATCACGGCGGGCGTGGTGCCCCAGTCCTCGTGATCCTTCAGGCCGCACACGCCCGCCTCGATCTGCTCGCGCAGCGCCTCGGGCGAAGACGCGTTGCCCTTGCCGAGCAGACCCCAGTTCACTGGCAGCGCCTCGGCAGCTTCGAGCATGCGCGCAATGTACCACGGGCCGGGCGTGACCGTTGTGGCGTTGGTGCCGTCGGCCGGGCCGGTGCCGCCGCCAATAAAGGTTGTGACGCCGTTGGAAAGCGCTTCGTAGACCTGCTGCGGCGCGATCATGTGGATGTGCGAGTCGATTGCGCCAGCGGTGGCGATCAGGTGCTCGCCGGCAATCACTTCGGTGCCGGGGCCGATCACCATCTGCGGGTGCACGCCGTCCATGCTGTCGGGGTTGCCAGCTTTGCCGAGCGCGACGATCCGGCCATTTTTTACGCCAATATCGGCTTTAACCACGCCCAGCACGGCGTCGAGCACAATCGCGTTGGTGATGACGAGATCGAGTGAGCCGGCGGCGCTAGTGGCGCTGGCGCGCTGGGCCATGCCGTCGCGAATAGTCTTGCCGCCGCCAAAAACGGCCTCATCGCCGTGATGCAGCAGGTCGCGCTCGATCTGGATGATCAGGTTGGTATCGGCCAGGCGCACGCGGTCGCCGGTGGTTGGGCCATACAGCGCGGCATATTGCCGGCGCGGGATGAATGGCATACTGCCTCCCATTATCAGACAAGGAGAAGAGGAGACACGAGCATTGGAGCGTACACCTGGCCGTCTTGTGTCTCGTGTCTCGGTTCTACTCTACAAAGCCTTGCTCTTTTGCCCGGCGCAGCGCATCGCGCATGCCGCCCGTGGTGGTGGTGCTGCCGTCGGCCAGGCCGTTGAATCCAAGTGCGCGGCGCAGCCCGCCCAGCTCGACCAGCTCGACCTCGCGGGTATCGCCGGGCTCAAAGCGCGCCGACAGGCCGGCCGGGATGTTCAGGTGCATGCCCAGCGCGGCGGCGCGGTCGAACTTCAGCGCGCGGTTGACCTCGAAGAAGTGGAAGTGCGACCCAACCTGGATGGGGCGGTCGCCGGTGTTGCTGACGGTGATGGTGGCGGTGCGGCGGCCGGCGTTGATCTCAACCGGCTCATCGCGCAGCAGGTAGCGGTCGGTAGCGCCTGACATACACCCTCCTAGATTTACGATTGACGATTTTGGATTTACGATTGTCTGTTGCGAGCCAATCGGCAATCGTAAATCTGAAATCGTCAATCAGATAATCGGATCGTGGCACGAGATCAGCTTGGTTCCGTCGGGGAAGGTGGCTTCGACCTGCACAACCGGCAGCATGGCCGGCACTTCGTCCATCACGTCGGCGCGGCTGAGCACGTGGCGGCCCAGCTCCATCAGCTCGGCAACGGTGCGGCCATCGCGCGCGCCTTCCAGCAGCGCCTCGGTGATCAGCGCCGTGGCCTCGGCGACGTTGAGCTTCAGGCCGCGGTCGCGGCGGCGGCGGGCCAGATCTGCGACGACATAGATCAGCAGTTTTTCCTGCTCGCGGGGGGTCAGAAACATCGCCAGCCTCCGAAGAACAAAAAACGCGCTGCCGGGCATTCGGCGCGCGCCATCGTTGGCAGAATAGTATGTCGCTGGTGTGAAGATGGCGCAAAGTATATGCGTATTGCCAGAATCGGTCAAATACTGCGGAGGCATAGAATCAGGGAGGTTGCGGGCATCGTTACCGCCAGGACACAAAGGCGCCAAGAGGCAATTTTGCTTCTTGGCGCCTTCGCGTCCTGGTGATTTGGTGGCTTTCTAGCGCGCCCGCGCCCACTCGGCCACGGCGCGGATCTCGCGCGGGCTAGTGCGGCAGCAGCCGCCGATCAGTCGCGCGCCGCGCGCATACCACTCGGCCGCCTGCTCGGCGTAGCCCTGCGTCTCGCCTGCGCCGCCCCAGCTGTTGCTGGCGGGGCGGTAGGTTTCGCCCGAGTTCGGGTAGACGACAATTGGCTTGCCTGTGGCCGACGCGATTGCGCTCACCAGATCGGGAATGAAGTGCGGCGCGGTGCAGTTCACGCCAATCGCGGCCACCTGTGGCACCGCGTCGAGCCAGGCCGCGCACGCGGCGATTGGCTCGCCCTGCGAGGTGTGCGCGCCATCGCGGGCGCTGAAGCTGAACCATGCGCTGTGCTGCGGAAATTCGGCCAGCAGCCGCGCCAGCGCCCGCGCTTCGACTGCCCATTCCTGCATGTTCTCGGTGCAGATCAGC
>LJCR01000024.1 GCA_001399705.1 Kouleothrix aurantiaca | reverse complement strand
GGCGCAATACACCGCGACCACCTCAACCGACACACAGAAGGTGCGCAACCTGACCACCGCTGTAACCCTCGCACGGTTGCTGCATCGCCGGTATGCCAAACAGTCGAGCTTCAGCAGTCAAGGCACCAGCGTCCAGTTGCTTGAGCGTGCCAAATACTGGCAGCAAATGGTGAACGACCTGAGCGACGATCTCCGCATGGCGCAAATGGAAGCGGGCAACATCGACCAGGGTGGCATTCTGTACGCAGGCCGACAGACCAGCTTCGTCGACGACCTCGGCTTGCACCTCGGCGCGGCGGGTGGTGGTTCGCTTGGGGGTATCCTGCAATGACCCGTGGGGTTGACGCTAAAACCATTGCCGCAATGCGCTCGAACGCTCGGCTGTACCTCACATCTACCTGCACCATTCAGCGTTCGCGAGTATCACGAGACACCACAGGCGAGGTGCTCGACGATTGGTATACAGTCGCGACTAACGTTCCCTGCGGCATTGTCTCTGAGCGCCAGAAGATTGTGTCGCCCGATCGCGGCGAGACGTACCAGACGGTCTACAGCCTTGCAGTCGCGCACGACGCCGATGTGCAAAAGGGCGATCGGATTATTGACCTCGCGGGTACGCTCACCAATGCTGGTCCAATCCACATCAGCGAAGTGTTGTCCGCCAAAGCCCTCATCCCTGTGCATATTGTCCTCGACACCGACTACATCCCAGGTTCACCCGCATGATGTCACTTGATGGTCTGGACGAGTTTCAGCAGGCTATTGCCAACCTGATAGACCAAACGAACAACGAGAAACTCGCTGAAATGCTTGGCCCAGGCGCAGATCGGTTGCTTCGTGGAATGCAGCGCCGTGTGGCAGTTGATAGTGGTGAACTTCGCGACTCGCTTGGTATCGAGATAACCACGCACGGCGACACGGCTGAAGTCCTCATCCAAGCTGGAACCGACCACGCTGAAGCGAACGAGTTCGGAACCCACGACATGGCAGCACAGCCATTTATGCGACCAACCATGGACGAAGATGGACCACGGGCACTTGAAGATGTCAGTAGTGCAATTGGACGAGCCTTGGAGCGCGTGAAATGATAATTGAGGAAGGGCTGGTTGCCTACCTGACATCATACGCTGGTTTGAGTTCGCTGATTGGTACACGCATCTACCCGCTGCGCCTGCCCGAAAACGTCACCTACCCCGCTCTCACCTACCAGCGCATCAGTTCCCAGCGCGTGCAGTCACAGAGTGGCCCATCAGGATTAGCCTTCCCGCGCTTCCAGTTCGATTGTTACGCGAAGACGTATCTTGCGGCGAAGAACGTTGCGGCACAACTCCGCGCCGCGCTGGATGGCTTTAAGGGAACAATGGGCGATGTGCCAGTCGGGTCAAGCCTTTCCCAGTCCGATCGCGACTTCTATGACCCGAACACGCGGATCTGGCGCGTTTCAATCGACTTCATCATTGGCCACGAGGAATAACGCATGACCCCAACATACACCACGAACGATTGGCGCGGCCTCCCTCATTACGAATGCGACCAATGTGTGTTCGACACGCTGGACGAGGCTGAAATGGTGCAGCACATCCGTGACAATCACAATCCACCTCAACCCAAACCCGTTATTGAACCTAAGACCACGGAGGTGTTTGCCGAGGTGGTTAAAGAGGAACAGGAGAACGCCTGATGGCTCGTCAAACCCTGACAAAAACCACTCCACTTGGCTCCCTGCCGAGCCTGCCCCTTGTGGCTGATAGTGCCGACATCGTGTTTACCTCGGCAGACGCCACGAACAAGGAACAGTTTGTCGCCAGCGGCAACGATCTGGTGATTGCCTGGAACAGTGGTGTGTCTACCCGTACTGTCACCCTGACCAGCGTTGCACTGAATGGCCGCACGGGTGACATCACCACCTACTCGCTCGGCGCGGGCGACCATGCCGTCTTTGGTCCATTCCAGGTCGGCGGTTGGCGACAGACCGATGGCAAGATCTACCTTGAAGCCTCGCACTCGGATGTGAAGTGGGCTGTTATCACCCTTCCATAACATAGTACTAGGAGAACGAAATGCCTGTTTCTGCTGCCGTAAACGCATTCGGCACCTTGCTCAAGATTGGTGATGGTGGTGGCGGCGAAGTGTTCACCACGATCGCTGAAGTCCAGAATATTTCTGGTCCGTCGCTGTCGCTGGAAATGATTGATGTCACGAACCACTCGTCCACTGCTGGCTGGAAAGAGCGCATCGGCGGCTTGCTGGATGGTGGTGAAGTGACGTTCGACATTAACTTCCAGCCGACCGCCTCCACGCATTCGTACAGCGCCGGTCTGGTTAAAGACATGGTGAACCGCACGAAGCGCAACTTCAAGATTGTCTTCCCTGATGGCTCATCGACCACCTGGACATTCTCGGCCTTTGTGTCGAAGTTCCAGTCCAAAGCGCCCGTCAATGGTCAACTGTCGGCGTCGATCAGCCTGATGATTACGGGTCAGCCAACGCTGGCGTAAAGGTGACACCACATGGCACTTCTTTCTCGTGCTGATATTCTCCAAGCCCTTGACTTGCCCCGCGAGCGTGTTGCGGTGCCGGAATGGGGTGGCGAAGTGTATGTACGCGCCCTGAATGGCTCCGAGCGAGACAGCCTGGAAGCCTGGATGCTGGAAATGAACGGCAAGGGCGCGCAGGACTTGTACGCCAATTTTACTGCACGCCTTGCGGCAATGACCATGGTGGGCGAAGACGGCGAAAACCTCTTCACGCTGGCGGATATTCAAGTGCTGGGTAAGAAATCTGCCAACGCACTGCGGCGAGTGATGGACGTTGCCCAGCGGCTCTCAGGCGTCACGCAAGCCGACGTGGAGGAACTGACAAAAAACTCCGCGAGCGACCAGAGCGACGATTCTGGTTCCGTCTAGCCCTGGCGCTTGGCTGCACCGTCCGTGAGCTTCAGTACCGGATGGACAGTCACGAGTTTGCAGAGTGGATTGCCTACAGTCAGATCGAACCCTTCGGGCAAGATCGGGCAGACCTTCCAGCGGCAATCATTTCCTCGGTGATTGCGAACGTCCACCGCAGCGAACAGCAGCAACCATACACCCCTGCTGACTTCATCCCCAACTTCGAGCCTCCCAAGCAACAGACCTGGCAAGACCAGCTTTCCCTTGTCGAAATGCTGAATGCTGCATACAGCGGCACGGATGAACGCACCCCATGAGTGTTATCGCAACCCTTACCGCCAAGCTCGGTCTGGATGCCAGTGGTTTCCAGTCGGGTTTGAACAAAGTTGAGAGCGAATCCAAGAGCTTCGGGAGTCGGGCTGGTGGCTTCCTGAGTAACGCCTTCTCGTTCGCGACGGGCGGCGCAATCCTGAACGGCGTGAGTGCGATCGGAAGTTCCATCAAAGGCGTTGCTGGGGCGATGCTGGCGGGCAACGGAGAGTTCGAACGCTACAACAACCAGTTCACCACGCTCCTGGGTTCTTCCGAAGCCGCCAAGCAGCGCATGGCTGAACTGGCCCAGTTCGGTGCAGAAACACCGTTCGAACTGCCTGACGTGGTGAAGGCAGACCAGATCCTTACCAACTTTGGTTTGCACGCCGAGAACGCGAAAGATCGGTTTGGTTTCTCGGCGGGTGAAATCCAGCGCATTGCTGGTGATGCGGCGAGTGGGGTCGGGATTGGCTTCGATGAGATGTCCACCTACCTCGGCAAGTTCTCAGCAGGTTCAACCGGCGAAGTCATTTCCCGCTTTCAAGAACTGGGCATCGTTACCAAACAGCAGTTGACCGAGATGGGTCTGTCCTTCGATAAGGGTGGCGCACTCATCATCAACAGCCAAGCGGAGATGGACAAGGCGACTGGCATCCTGATGAACGCCATGAAGAACAAGTATGGCGGTTTGATGGACAAGCAGTCGAAGACGTTCGAAGGAATGTTGTCGAATCTCCAAGACTGGAAAGACGGCACCATTCGCACACTCGGTGCGCCAATCTTCGAAGTGGTGAAAGACAAACTGGCTGTCTTCCTTGAGTTCCTGAACAAACCTGAGACGAAGAAGACGATTGAAAAGATTGCTGGTGTTATTGCGAATGGTCTGGGCAAGGCGATCGACTGGCTGGCAAACACTGGCATTCCTGGCATGATTGCTGGGTGGAAGGCATTACAGCCCGTCGTCTCAACCTTTCTTGAGAAGGGTGGGGAGGTTGCTGGCTTCATCAAAGACAATCTCAAACCCATTCTTGCTGGTCTTGCCGTGGTGTTTGGGGCAGTTGTCATCCCTGCCTTCATTGCCTGGGCTGCTGCGGCTGGTGCTGCGGCACTCTCAACCATGCTGGCACTTGCACCAATCGTCATTCCCATCGTCGCAATTGGCGCAGCCGTAGCCCTGCTGGTGAAAGCCTGGGACAGTGATTGGGGTGGCATTCGCACCACACTCACAAACTTCTGGGAAGACACTGCCAAACCAATCTTTGAGGGGGTTGTTGGCTTCTTTACAACTGGTATACCAAACGCAATCAACGACGTGAAGAATGCCTTCAACGGCTTTGTTGATATGGGCGCATCATTCCTTGATGGGTTGCGGCAAGGCATCTCGAACGGCTGGACTAGCTTTACCGGATGGTTCCTTGGAAACCTTGCCAGCATCATTCCTGGTGGCACCGCCACGCTCTCAGCCCTAGGTATTACCCTGCCTGGCCGTGCACTCGGCGGGCAAGTCGTCGCTGGACAAGCATATACCGTAGGCGAGCTTGGCCGCGAGACGTTTGTGCCCTCGGTCAGCGGCACTATCGTTCCTGCTGGTGCTGGGGGTGGCAGCACTGTAGTGATTAACGTAGCTGGTTCGGTTATCTCCGAGCGCGATCTGGCACAGACTATTCGCGAACAGTTACTTGCATCCAAACAGCGCAATGGAAGTGTGGGGTTGGCGTAATGGGATACCCGACTATCACCGTTGAAATCCAGTTTCAACCAGACCCCTTCACATTAATCCCGGTTTACACCGATGTCACCGCCTACGTGAAATCAATCCCAAGTATTCGGATGGGTCGACAGAACGTGCTCACGAGTATTGAGGCGGGTGAAGCGACGATCGTTTTAGACAATCGCGATCGTCGCTACGACCCGACGTACATCTACAGCCCACACTACCCGTATGTCACTCCAATGCGGCGTGTACGAATTAAAGCGGTGTGGAACAGTGTCACCTACTACCTGTTCACTGGCTTTGTTGAAGAATGGCCTCCCGCCTGGGAAACAAGTAATCAGAACTCTGAGATCGCAATCCGCTGTGTCGATGGGTTTAAGTTCTTCAATCTCTACACACTCACGGGCATATTCGGCGCAGAGTTTTCGAACTATGCCGTGACGACCATATTAAACGCAACTGGCTGGCCGAGTGCTGATCGCAACGTTGGGGCTGGACAGGCGTTTATCGGTGGCCAAACGCTCACGAATAAGTCGGCGCTCACTCACCTTCAAGACATAGTGACTGCTGAAGGCGGCTTGTTCTTTATCGACGGGCAAGGACGGGCGACTTTCCAGGGACGCCACTATCGCCTGAAGACAAGCACATCCACAACCTCGCAAGGCACGTTTGGCGATGCCAGTGGCGAACTCCCGTATCAGTCGTTGCAACCAGCATATGACGATGCGCAGATTTGGAACGATATTCACGTCACGGCAGAGGGCGGCACCGAGCAGATATCGGAAGATGCCGAAAGTAAAGGCATGTACTTTAAGCGCACGCTGGTGCGCAGTGGGTTGGTGCTTGGTGATGCATCACCCTTTGGTGGAAACACCCCAGACAACGAAGCAAAAGGCATGGCCGACTGGCTTCTGTCTCAGTACAAAGACCCGACACTGCGCTTTGACAATATCACCCTTGAGGGTGGTGTATCAGATTCACTCTGGCCACAGATGCTTGGTCGAACGATAAGCAACCGCATCACCGTCAAGCGTCGGCCACCTCCAAGCGGCAGCACCGTCCTTTCAAGAGAATGTTGGATAGAAGCGGTCGAACACCGCATCCCGAATATCACCGCCTCATACCTGCGCTGGCAGACGAAATGGCAACTCTCGGAGGCGACCGCACATGGCTGGTGGTTGCTTGACGACACAACCTACTCAGTTCTCGACTCAACGACTGTACCTGCATTCTAGGAGTTCTTATGGCCTGGTCTACACCGCGAACATGGTCAATTGGTGAAGTCGTCACAGCGTCGATGATGAACACCCACATCCGTGACCAACTGCGCTACTTAAAGGGCTTGGATGGTGCAGTCACTCTTGACGACCGCATGAATCTCCCCCCTACGTCAGGTACAAACGGCAAGGGATTACGGATTGGCGATGCCACGAACCAGTACGCGAATTTTCAGGGGCTAGACCTCAGTGGCAGTTCATACATCTTCTTCTCGACCAATCGCTACTTCGATGGCACTGGCTGGCAACAACTCAACACTCGTGCCGGTGGCAACCTGCAAATCTCTCAGGATAATCTTTCCTACTTCACGTTTGCCGCTTCCAGTAGCACCGCAACAGAGCGCTTTCGTATCACAAACGACGGGAGCATTGCTTCAGGTACAAGCAGCCCGCAGGGGAAAATGCACCTTGTCGGTACGCTCGGTCGCTGGCTGATGTACGAATACGACGGTCTGGATGGTACAACCCAAGTCATTATTCCGAATGGAGCGGGCGACGTGCTCTATGGCGTGCAGTTGTGGAGCATCGTTCGCACGTCAAGCGGTATTGTTCAGGTTGCGAATGCTGGGGGTTCTGCCATCGCGCTGGGTGGCACAGGCGCGCTCTACAGTGACGGCGGTACAAATGTCGCGCAGTTTCGCGTGCTTGCGAATGGACAAATTGAAATACAGCGCACCCTCGGCTCTTTGACCTACAAGGTCGCGCTGATGATCCAATGGATATAAAGAATGTTTGAGACAGTGATTGCGGATATTAAAGACCGTCTGGAAGCCCTAAAGGAAGATCGCGCCGCGTGCGAACTTCAGTTTCGGCTTCAGCTTGCGGCGTTCGACGGGGCGACCCAAGAACTTGAAACGATGCTGAAGTGGTACGAAGACAAGCAGGCCAACCCTGATGAAGGGGGTTCAGAATGACACTTCAGGCGTTCTTGATTGCGGTGCTGACTGGCTCGATTGGCTTGGGGCCGATCGTGTATTACGCCTTCGACCATATCAACTGGTTGAAAACCATTTCTTGTGAACGAAAACGAATTGCGGTAGCAATCCTCTCTGGTGTGCTGGGTATTGCCACATGGTCATTGGCGGCGTTTCTGGGGTATGTGCCGGTTCCGGTCTACCGCCAGGAGTATGCACAAGCCGTGTGGCAGTACGGGATTTTGGCGGGCTATGCTGCATTCACATCTTCTCAAATTGCACACGGACGAGGAAAACAGGATGCAGACCCAGGATATGTTCAACCAAAGTGACCACGACATGCTGATACGACTTGCCAGCCAGCTTGAGGCACACAGCAAGCGCGAGCAGGAAATCTCACAGCAGACACTTGCAGAGGTGGCAAAGTTGAATGTGAAGATTGACGCGATGCGCGAGTCGGACTTCCAGCGTGGGCGCGACATTCAGGATATGAAAACACGAATGCGCGATGATGACCTACGGATTGCCACGCTCGAACAGCAAGTCGAGAGTTTGCAAGACACTGCCGAGAAGCAGCAGGCGATTGCCGAGGCGATGGCAAAACTGGCCGACAGGCGAGTGAAACAGTGGTCGCTGATTACCGGCTTGATTGTGTTCCTGATCTCGAACGGCCCCACAATCCTCGCGTGGCTTGGCCATATCTTCAGGATTACTCCGTAACTTCACCGATCCTCTAGTTCCTTGATGGCAGTTAGTAATGCGGTTTTGTAATCCCGCAGTGTTTTCGGCCAGTCACCTTGACTGGCAAGATACAACTCGCTCAGGATATCAGCTTCCATTCGCAATCGTTCCAGAGACGCCAAGCGCAGGATTGAATCTGTAAGAACACGAATGGTGTTGTGGTCAGGCTGCATACCATCTCGCTTTCGGTCTCATATCTTCAGTAACTTTATATATCCATTTTTTCTGTTTGTGGTCCAGCGTACTTTTGAAACAAGTATTCCACGATCTTGTGGGCTGTTTTATTTTGCGATGCAAAAAATAAATAATATACAGTAGCGTTATTTTTATTCCGCATTGGGATGGGTTCAGGAACGTACTTGAAGCCTGCGACATTTTGAAGCCGCTCCCGAAATGCAGAAGCAATAGCAGCATTACTAACCTTTTTATCAACCTGTTGTCCAAAAATAGTTGAGAATTGTTGGTATGCGGCGGTTCGCCAAGACGAGTCACCCCAAAACGAGTTCATTCGCAATACGTCTGCTTCATCCACATACTCAGGATTTTTCCAAATCACATTTCTATTCATGTCCATAATTGGAAAATTCAGAAAAATATCTACACTTTTCATTCGACCAGCTTTCTGAAGAACCTGCCAATCAAGATGTAAACCATACGGATCAAGTATACACAAAGCTCTCCGATAATCTTCGTAGCGAACTCTTGGAAAAACGCTACTTAACAGGAGTGGATTGCAATCACCACAATACACAAAAGTTTGCACTTTATTAACATCTGGATTATCTTCTATTATCTTACGTAGATTTTCTGCCTTCTCAGGCAAAAGATCGATAAGATGATATTCTTTGAATGGCGGATTTATGAGTAATGCGTTTAATGGACTGCCAGGTATAGGCTTTTTAGTTTGTTTGGAAATATGCTCTCCCGCGCCAGCAAAAGCATCAATATAAACGTGATGCAAGCCCTGCTTAGTTAATATTTTTGAGTATTCTTCAGCATACCGTTTAATTATATCAAGTTTAATCTCAGACCATAATCCGATTTCATCAAAACGCAATCCCATATTATTACCTCATATATTGTCACTTCACACGCTCCCCATAATGTTCAGATGGTAGTTCATCCCAAGTACGGCCATCTAACAGACGACCGCCTGACTTTGGATGAGCGCCACCCCATTGCTTAAAGAAAAATGCAGTGCCACTTATCTGGCAGATGTTTAACAATTCACGTACCCAGTCGGGATCACATTTCCGATGATGCCACCCACTCTCACCCCCAGCGATCAGCCAGTGTATTCCTGAGAGATCAATTCCAGTTAATGGACCCAGCAGTGGTTCAGCACTTATGAATCTTACGGCGGCGGGAACAGAGCGCAAATATTGTACACGCCAATCGTACTGAATTGTCTCAACGCTGACACCAAGCCATATGTGACGAGGCCATTCCTCGGACACGCCAGAGATTGATTGTATACGCTCTGTTATCTTAGGTACTAAACGTACAAGTCGATTAGGGCGTTTTGTTAAGACTTGGAATATATGCCAATCGGCCTTAACCATAACCTCAAATACTTGAAGAATGAAATCGTCAGGAATATCTCTATGGAAGAGATCGGACATGGAGTTCACAAAGATACGTTTATGCGAACGCCAAGTTAATGGAAGTCCAATCCTGTTCGGCCACAAACGTAAATCAAAGCCTTGTTCATAAGGATGATTGGGAACCCCCTTAAACCGCTCTGCGAATGTTCTGGCATAACAATTATCACAACCCGGTGAAACCTCAGTGCACCCCGTAACTGGGTTCCAAGTTGCATCCGTCCACTCAATTGCGGTCTTCCCAGCCATCAAATCCCCTCAGTAAAGTTGAACAAATTTTCTAAATCAGCAAAGTCACTATATCACACAAGGTCAAGGAAACGGTTACTACTAGGAAGCGTCCGTCTTATCAAGTTGAGCAATCTCCCGTTCCAAGTCTTCAATTTCAAGCTCGATATGCGTTGGCACATGAATGCCGAATTTTGCCTTCGTAATTTTCTTTGCGGTCAATAGACGCCGCAAATACACAAGGCGTTTTTCGTTGTCATGACCATCGACTGGAGGCTCATCAACTGCCTTGAGTGCGTCCAAGAACCTGCCAAATGCACGCTCAAATGCATCGTGGTTCTTCCAGGTCGAGAAGTCAGGGATGAAGTAGCTTCGTACGACGTCTGCAAGATCATGTCCCGTCTCTGGATCAAGGCACTCCCAGTGTTCAAGGGTCTGTATATCAGTCAGTCGTATGGGAAACAGCTTCCGCCGATTGTTCGCCAGTTCTTCACGCCGCGCCTTGCGGATCTCTTTCATCACCCATTTGCTGCGTATGCTCTCGTCGGACAGTACCAAGATAAGTTTGTCGTGTAAACGAATGGCGTGATCAATCTGGTCGTCAAGGCTTCGCCCACCCTTGAGTTCTTCCGGCGCAAACCACGCACGTATTCCCTTGCCTTGTAAGCGGTCATAAAGGCGCTGTGCGAAGTTTTCGTCTTTAGTGCTATGGCTAATAAAACACGAATAAAATTGGATCGGATGCATCGCACCAATAAGCGAAGGAAGATACTCAATAAAATTTTCAGGTACGCCGCAACCTCGTAGAAATATTTCTGGTATTTTACCATCTGATCTGATTAATGTATCAATTCCTATTGTCGAAGGACCACCATGACGAACAGTTTCAATTCCTTGGACATTTCTTAAATTATTGTTTGCAAGTACGGCACCTTTTAAATAAGCATGATCAATATTTAAATCAGTCATCGATGTATTTCGCATAGTAGTATTTACCAGACTGGCACCGCTCATATCAACCTTATTAAGAAAAGTATTATCAAAATTAGCGCTTCCCATATTTGCTTGTTTTAAATTAACATTCGATAAAGTAGAACCGTAAAAAATGCACTCCCGCAAATCAGATCCCTCTAAATTGGCATTCCATATTATAGAATATCCTAAGTAAGCATCCTTTAAAAATACTTCTTTCATTTCAACATCAATCAAGGTTGCCTCGCGTAAATAAGCATTATTAAGCCGCGCTCCATTTAAACATACTTGACCAAAATCAATTTCTCTCAGGTTCAATCCACTTAACTTTGCTTCACTCAAATCCACTTTCACTCTATAGTTCTTTTTACGCCATTCATTCCACACCTCAACACCCTGCCGCAATATCGCAAGCTGTTCCTCATTTGCCATATCAACCCTCAATATAACGAACTAGTCAATGTACAACATTATCCCCGCCCCAAGCAACAACCACGAACCACGTCTTCCCGGCGACCCGATCGACCTTATTGTACTCCACGCAACGGTCGGAAGCTACCAGGGAAGCCTTGATTGGCTGCGCAATCCTGCGAGCGAGGTCAGTACACATTACCTTATCAGCAAGGATGGACGGATTGCCCAACTGGTCGACGAGCGCAACCAGGCATGGCACGCTGGTACAAGTTTCTGGCGTGGCCGCACGAGTATCAATCGGTATTCCATTGGCATCGAGCTTGAGAACCTGACGGGTTCACGAGGGTTTGTGGGTCAAGACCCATATACCCAGGCACAAGTGTCTTCAGCGGCGTGGCTGGTTGGCGATATCTGCGCACGGCGCAACATCCCTCGCGACCGGCAGCATATCGTATCTCATGCTGAAATTGCCCCACGCCGGAAGAGTGACCCGAAGGGGCTTGATATCAATGCGCTGGTGCAGCAGATTGGTGGGTATTCTGGGAGTGTTGAGGAAGATGTGTGGTATGTGGTGCCGCAGAGGGTGAACATCCGACAGGCTCCGAACACTGATGCGCCCGTGGCAAGCCAAGCGTACCGTGGCCAGAAGTTATACGTGGACGCAATTGTGCATGGCGAGAGGTTGATGGGGTCGGATTTGTGGGTTCACATGAAGCGAATGCCGCCGTACCAGTTCGATTTAGGTTTCATCAAACTTGAACTCTTGCGACATGGGAATTAAATGAACGAAGCCCCTGGTTGATCGCCAGGGGCTTTTCTGTGTTTGGAGTAGCTTATGTTATTGGCCAGCTTGGGATTAATACGTCGATTTCAGTCATAATTCTCTGCGTCTCGCGCAACACAATCACCATGCGTAAGTAGTGTTGCACGTCGTCTACTGTCGCGTAAGGTATTATTGGCGAACCCATAGATCGCATACTCACGCACCCCGGTTTCGAGTGCCATTTTCCGTAAGCTGATCGTGCGGTTTTCCCGCATCTCTATTTTATGCTAGAAACACTTTTAGCACAGACTAGTTGTTTCAAGTATATAGAGACAAGAGCTTGTTTCTATGATTCGATTACTTATCTGATAGAGGCATTGCCGTAATGTTCATGTCCGGTATCTTGCCTACCATAACTTGAATAAAGCCCGCTACATTGTAAACTGCAAATAGCTTCTCGTTGAGTACAGATAAGAATAATACTTTTGAGGCATCTAGAGGGAACATGGTATGGACTTTTTCAAGCAGCGCTTGTTTATCCTCAGCCCTATGGTATTCGTAGGCATTCAGCCAATCAGATACGGCTTGTTCTGAATTAATGATAATATCATTACTCGTAATCTGAAAAGCTGATTGCAATATTTTTCCACTATACCGCGCCTTTTCCCGCTGAAGGAAGCCGCGAACATAGGGGTGTTCAAGTTCTCTAGCTAAAATATTAACAATTTTGTAGAAGAAAGTACTCTCATTTTGTAAAAGAATGGGACGAAATTTATGGAGGAAAACCGTTACATCGTCCCAATCGGGTAAACGAGCCTCAAACTGAAGACCACCTTCCTCTGTTGACTGAACGCGCAACTCTCCTGTATCGCCTTTCTGGGCAAATTTTGTCCTGAGTAATTCATCTGCATATTGGGCAAAATTCTCTAGACGCCTCCAATCATCATCAGAAAATTCGCCAGATAGTATCACTGGCTCATTACTTCCTTCAGATGTCAACCCAAGTCTATATAACTGTGGCATATCTTTTCCCTGTCGTGCTAGAAGTATCTGGCACCACCCGTTTGGCGGCTCAATCGGCGAAGCTCTAGCCCAATTAGATAACCATTCTCTTTTCCGCGAATCGCATCATGGCAAGGCACGCGCAACCCTAGTATAGACTTTCGATGTCCTTGTGACAAGTTTGTGCCGCCCTAGCATTACGGCAGTGCTGCCGTTCCATTATCTATACATTACATATGGGCGCAAAATGTCACATTTTTCGTGCCTACCTAGGGGCTTCTAGCGCGCCCTAGTGCCAAACAAGTAAATGGATTGAGGCGCAACATATCCAGCACAAATACTAACTGGACTTTTGCAGATTTGCGGCAACAAGCTTCTGAGCATATGATCAGGCGAGCGTTGGTCTACCAGTTGGGAGGGACAGGTGCCAGCAATTGTCGCGATACCACAGGTGGTCGAGGAACTGCT
>LJCR01002398.1 GCA_001399705.1 Kouleothrix aurantiaca | reverse complement strand
GAACACGACCGTGTGATGAGCGAGTTCATTGAGGCGGCGCGCCAGCTCGTCGCGGATGGCTCGATTGTGGCGACGGTGAACGGGCGGTTGGTGCGCCGTAGGGATGGCTCCGCGCTCTCGCGCTCCTACTAGCGCATCCTGAGTAGCGCGTAGCGCGTATCGAAGGCTGCGAGGGCTACGCGCCCTCGCGCTCCTACTAGCGCATCCTGAGTAGCGCGTAGCGCGTATCGAAGGGTGCGAGGGCTACGCGTCCTCCCGCTCTGCGGCAAAGGTATGGTTTCACAAGCTAAGGCTGTCGGGGCCTGCGCGGCCCCGTTCCCCGCGGCAAGGGTGCGCCTGCGCACCCCTGCACCCCGCAGTCGGGGCGCTGCCCCGAACCCCTTAATGAGCGTGGCCGGCGTGCAAAATCCACGTTGTCATGCCTCCGTTGTGGATGAAGCCAAGGCATCGCACGAGATAATCATCGTCATAGAGAGAGCGCCGCAAACTGGTTTGACATTTCTTGTCTGTTGCCAGCGGTGCCCATAACGGAGGCATGACACACATACTTTCAATGTGGTAACCACCTAAAATTTGGGGTCTGGGGCGCAAGCCCTAGCGCTGGGGGTGCAGGGGGCGAGCGCCGCCCCCTGCGGCCCTGCGGCCCGAGCAAGCTGCTTTGATGCTGGCACTGCCTGCGGCCTGAGCAAGCTGATTTGAAGTGGGTAGTGCTTGCGCCCAAGCAGAAGAAGCCAGGGCGAACACACGGTTCGCCCGTACGGCGTGAGACAGCATCACAAGGCCCTTGCGGCCCGAGCAACACTATGGGACAGATGTAGGCACGGGCGCTGTTGCCGGGCGGCGCGCAGCACCGCTGGAGCGCAGCGGCATACCCAGGCGCTCGCGGAGCTGCGGGTTATGTCGCAGTGCCGTGGTCACAATCGCCCGGTAGCGCGAAACCCAGCGCGCGAGCGCATCGAACGCGGCGTTTTGCGCGGCGGTAGCCTCGATGGCGGCGGCGATCGCGGCGATCTGGCCCTGCCGCGCCTGCGCGAAGGCATTCAC
>LJCR01002399.1 GCA_001399705.1 Kouleothrix aurantiaca | reverse complement strand
GTGTGCACCCTGGCCGCGCTGCCCGATGGCACGCTGGCGCCGATTGCCCCGCAACGCGCGCACGTCGAAACGCTTTTCGCCGGGCTGAGCGCGCAGGGTTTTCGCGTGCTCGGCATTGCATCGCGCGCGATAGACGCGCCGCACATCAGCCGGGCCGACGAGCAGGCCATGACTTTTCGGGGCTTTCTGGTGTTCTTCGACCCCGCCAAACCGGGTATTGCCGAAACAATCGCCGAGCTGCGCCAGCTTGGTATCAGCCTGAAAATCATCACCGGCGATAACCGCGCGGTGGCGGCCGCCGTCGGCCAGCAGGTCGGCATTGACACTGCCGGGCCGAACATTCTCACCGGCACGGAGCTGCGCCAGCTTTCGAACGAGGCGCTGCGCACGCGCGTGGGCGATGTGGCGATTTTCGCCGAAATCGAGCCAAATCAGAAGGAGCGGATCATTATTGCGCTCAGGCAAGCTGGAAACGTGGTTGGCTACCTTGGCGACGGCATCAACGACGCCTCGGCGCTCCATGCTGCCGACGTTGGGATCTCGGTGGATAGCGCCGTGGATGTGGCCAAAGAGGCCGCGCAGATTGTGCTGCTCAAGCACGACCTGGCGGTGCTGGCGCAGGGCGTGCGCGAAGGGCGCAAGACCTTTGCCAACACGCTGAAATATGTGTTTGTGACGACAAGCGCGAACTTCGGGAACATGTTCAGCATGGCCGGCATCTCGCTGTTCCTGCCGTTTCTGCCGCTGCTGCCCAAGCAGATCCTGCTTACCAACTTCTTAACAGACTTCCCGGCAATGGCGATCGCTACCGACTCAGTCGATCGCGAGCTTATCGAGCAGCCGCGCCGCTGGAACATCGGCTTCATTCGCAACTTTATGCTGATCTTTGGCCTGATCAGCTCGCTCTTCGACTACCTCACATTTGGAACGCTGCTCTTCGTGTACCGCGCCGGTGTCGACGAGTTTCGCAGCGGCTGGTTCGTCGAGTCGGTGATGACCGAGCTGCTGATCATGCTGGTCATCCGCACGCGGAAGGCATTTTTC
>LJCR01002394.1 GCA_001399705.1 Kouleothrix aurantiaca | reverse complement strand
TCGGTGCTGCGTGTGCAGGGCGCGCCGCGCCCGATCCGGCGCATTCTGCTGTCCAGCGGCGGCGACTACCACACCTTTGGCGATGTCAGCGCGGCCCTGCAGCTTGCCAAACCGCTTGGCGCCGAGGTGACGGTGCTGCACATCCTATCGCAGCAATCGCTGTTCTTTGAAGGCTTTGGCCCGCGTTCCAACACGGTCGAGGGTTTTCTGGCCGGCAGCTCGCCCGAGGCGAACACGCTGCGCGATGCACTGGCGCTGCTCAGGCAGCACGGCGTGCAGGGGCAGGTGCGCGGGCGGGTCGGGCCGGTGCTCGACGAAATTCTGGCCGAGCTGCGCGAAGGCAGCTACGACCTGCTGGTGATTGGGGCGCACCGCGTTGCCAGCGCGCTCGACCGCATTCTGCTCGAAGATATTACCAAAGACCTGATGAATGTCAGCCCGGTGCCGGTGCTGGTCGTCAAGGGCCGCGAGTAATTCGGCAGAGACGCGGGCGGATAATTGCGGTATAATGCGGCTCTTTCGTCACAACTATTCGGTTTCGAAGGATCATACTGCTATGGCCCAACCGAATCTGGTTATTGTGATTGACGACGAGGATGCAGTCCGTAGCGTGACAGGGCGCATGCTTGAGCGCGTCGGGTTTCGCGCCAAGACGGCGGGCAACGGGCTGGAGGGCATATCGCTGTTCAGCGCCCACGCCGAGGATGTGCTGTGCGTGCTGGTCGACCAGAACATGCCGCATATGAGCGGCGAGGCAACGGTGCGCGAGCTGCGGGCGCTGCGGCCCGACGCGCGCGTGGTGCTGATGAGCGGGCAAAGCAGTGAGGACATTACCGAGCAGTACCAGACGCTCCAGCTCACTGGCTTTTTGCAGAAGCCATTTAATCTGACCGACCTGCGCGCCACTGTTGAGTCCATCGCTCAGTCGCTGGTGTGATTGCGGGCCTAGCGCCCGGCTGCGCCGCGGATCTGCTCCCACGTCAATCCCATCGCCCAGAGCAGCGCCAGCGCGCCTAGCGCGCCCGGCAGCTGCTCGGGTGGCAGC
>LJCR01002396.1 GCA_001399705.1 Kouleothrix aurantiaca | reverse complement strand
GGTGAAGCACCAGCCGTTGCAGTGGAACATCGGCAGCGACCAGAGGTAGACCGAGTCGCTGTTCATGCCCGCCTCGATGATCTGGCCGAGCGCGTTGAGGTATGCGCCGCGGTGCGTGTACATCACGCCTTTCGGGCGGCCGGTGGTGCCCGAGGTGTAGTTGATTGTGATCGTATCGTCTTCGTCTTCCAGCCAGCTTGCCACCGGCTCGGGTGAGCCAGCCGCCAGGTAGTGCTCGTAGGGGTCGTCGGGCGCGCCAGTGTCGGCAATGCGCACCACGTGCACGCCGCCCAGGTCGGGCGGGGCGACCAGCGGGGCCAGCTCGTCGTCCACAAACAGCGTGCGCGCGCCGGAGTGCTGGAGGATGTAGCCGATCTCGTCGCTGTTCAGGCGCGTGTTGATTGCCACCAGCACGCCGCCAGCGGCTGGCACGGCGAAGTGCGCTTCGAGCATGGGCGGGATGTTCGGGCACAGGAATGCAACGCGGTCGCCCTTCTGCAGGCCGTCGGCGCGCAGGTGCGAGGCCAGGCGATTCGCGCGCTCGGCGAGCTCGCGGTAGGTGTAGCGCCGCTCGCCATGCACCACCGCCACCTTGTTTGGGTAGATATACGCGCTGCGTTCTAGAAAGCTGACCGGCGTCAGATCGCTGTGGTACACCTTGCTGTGTTGCTGCATCGCAACCTCCCATTCAATCAGTGATTCGTGCCGTTGCTTGCGGGCTGCGCGTGTTCGCGCCACAGCCAGCGCATGGTGTCGGGAAAGATCGCCGCGCCGTGCATGAGCGTGTGGCCGCCCTCGCCAAACACAAACTGACAATCGTAGCCGCTGTACGCGAGCGCAGAGGCCATGTCGTGGTTGGCAATCGGCCAGTTGCCAATCACGATATCGAGGTCGTTGCTGCCGGTTTGCAGGAACACGCGCAGCGGCTTGCGCGGCGCATTGCGCACCAGCCAGGGATACACATGGCCGCCGCGAATATTGGCAAAGCTGCCGCAGTGGCTCACGACCTTGCGGAAAGCGTCGGGGCGCTCCCACGCGGCGGTAA
>LJCR01002397.1 GCA_001399705.1 Kouleothrix aurantiaca | reverse complement strand
GTCCCAGTCGATGTCATCGACGGGCATATGCGCGGCGGCCGAGTCGGCGCGGTCGTAGATCACGCTGATGGCGCGCGGCTGGCTGGCATATTCGATGAAGTAGGTGCCCAGGCGCTCGTTCGGCACGCGCCGCGCCGCCGACACATCCACGCCATCGGCGCGGTAGGCGCGCAGCACGGCAGTGCCCAGCGCGTGGTCGGGCAGGCGGCCCACCCAGCCGGTGCGGCGGCCCAGGCGCGCCAGCGCGACGCACACATTGCCTTCGGCCCCGCCAATCGCCAGATCGAGCGATTGGGCGGCGTCGAGGCGCGCACCGGTTGGCACGCTCAGGCGCAGCATCGACTCGCCTAAACTCACGACGTCGAGGCGGCGCGTTGCTTGTTCTGCGGTCATTCTGTCATCCACATAGAGAGTTGGGCGGAGAATCATTTGGTTGGAACGCTACGATCAAGGCATCAGGTTCTATGGCAGTTTGCAGTTGGCAGTCAGCAGAAGATAGTTGCATTTTTTCCACTGCGTTTCTGGCCGGTAGCCCGAATATTTAATCCTTCGTGTCTTCGTGCCTTCGTGGTTTTATTGTTACACGAACAGCACGAATGACGCGCCCGGCACAGCGACATGTGCGGCGGCCTCACCCGGCACGCCATCGTCGCCGACCGGCAGGATCGCAATGTCGCCGCTGTTCTGGTTCGCCACCAGCAGCCAGCGCCCGTCGGGCGCGACGGCGAAGTTGCGCGGCCAGTCGCCACCGCACGAAGCATGCCCGGCCAGCGCGAGCGCATTGCCCGCGCCAATCGTGTAGGCGGCGATGCTGTTGTGCCCGCGATTCGAAACGTACAGGCGCGTGCCATCCGGCGAGGTGTGAATGTCGGCGACGTAGTTTTCGGGCGCGCCGTCGGGCAGGGTGCTGATGATCTGTTCTTCGCTGAACGAGCCGTTCGCGGCGTCGTAGCTGTAGCGAATGACCTGGTTGCCCAGCTCGGTGGCGAGGAACAGGCTCCTTCCGTCGGCGCTCCAGGCGACGTGGCGCGGCCCAACACCGCGC
>LJCR01002395.1 GCA_001399705.1 Kouleothrix aurantiaca | reverse complement strand
CTTCCGGCACACTCGTGCTCGACAAGAAGGGCCCGGATGTGAGCGGCATGGCGCTGACACCGCCGGCCAGCAATGGCACGGTCGCGGTTGCTATTCAGGCCACCGCCAGCGACGCCGCGAACGGCAACAGCAATGTGGTCGCCGCCGAATACACAATCGACGGCGGCGCGGCGCAGGCCATGAGCGTAAGCGCAAGCGCGCCAACCGCCAGTTTGAATGCGACCATTGCACAGGCAACCATGAACGCGCTGACGGCGGGCAACCACACGATCAGCATTCGCGCCCGCGACGCGCTGAACAACTGGGGCACGCCCAACACAATCACCCTGCTGGTCGATAAAACCGGCCCGGCCGCGCCGACGCTGGTGAGCGCCAGCCCGAACCCGAACAATGGCACCACGCCGTTCAACTCCAGCGTCAACGCCGTGCGTATGTTTGCCACGCTCTCCGACGCGGCCACGGCAATCGCCACGGGCGAAGGCTTTATCGACACGCTGGGCGCGCAGGGCGCGGGCTTCCCGTTCCAGGCCGTCGATGGCGTGTTCAACAGCAGCAACGAACCGGCCTACGCCGACATCCCGCTGCCGACGGTGAGCCTGCTTGCATCCGGCAACCATACGCTGTATGTGCGCGGCAAAGACACGGCTGGCAACTGGGGCCCGGCAACGTCGATCACGCTGGTGATCGATAAAATCGGGCCGACGATTAGCGGCAATGTCACGCTGACGCCAAGTGCAACAAACAATACGGCTGTTGCAATCAGCGCGACCGCCAGCGATGCAGCAAACGGCAACATTAATATTGTTGCTGCTGAGTATTTCATCGACACGGCGGGTGCGAATGGTACCGGCACAGCAATGACGGTTGGCACAGCCGCGCCAACAGCGGCTATCAACGGCACGATTTCGGCGGCGACAGTGTCAGCGCTGACGGCTGGCAGCCATACGGTCTATGTCCACGCCAAGGATGCGGCCGGCAACTGGGGTGCTACCAGCAGCGCCACCCTGCGCGTCGACCGTACGCCGCCAACCTTTAGTGGCATTAC
>LJCR01002393.1 GCA_001399705.1 Kouleothrix aurantiaca | reverse complement strand
CCGGTGCGCCGATCTGCGTGGACGACATGCAGTTCGAGCCGGCGCTGGACGCCTCGCCGGGGCTGGCATCCATCCGCTCCGAGCTGGCCGTGCCGGTGAGCTACGCCGGCCAGCTGCGCGCCGTGATTGTGGTGCAGAACAGCCAGCCCTACGCTTTTAGCGAAGATGATCAGCAGCAGCTGGAGCTGCTGGCCACGCCACTCGGCATTGCGCTCACCAACGCCGGCCTGTTCCAGAGCGAGCAGCTGCGCCGCCAGCTTGCCGAAGCGATCTACCGCGTCTCGCAGACGCTAAGCGCCGCGCTTGCGCCGTCGGGTGTGCCCGAGCTTATTCTCGACCAGCTTGCCCAGGTGCTGCCCTACGACCGCAGCGCCCTGCTCTTGCTGGAAGGCGAACAGCTCAGCATTGCGGCCACGCGCGGCTACAGCGCGGCGCTGGCCGCCGAGCGCATGCGCATTCTGCTCGAAGACACGCCGCTGATCACCCAGGTGGCCGAGAACGAGCGCCCGATCATCGTCGACGACGTGCGCCACGACTCGCGCTACCGCCCGATTTTGGGGCTGGCCGCCGACGACGCGCCGGTGCGCAGCTGGCTGGGCGTGCCGCTGGTCGGGCAGGGGCGCGTCTACGGCATTCTGACGCTGGAAAGCGAGCTGGCCAACCGCTACGGCGACGAGGAGCTGCGCGCGATTGCCGCGCTTGGCAACCAGGCCGCCATTGCCATGGAAAACGCGCGCCTCTACGCCGAAGCCCAGGAACGCACGCTCCAGCTCGAAGTCGTCACGCGCGTGACGCAGGAGGTGAGCACGCGCGACGTCAGCCGCGAGCTGCCCGGTATCCTGCGCACGATCATTCACCAGATTCGGCGCGTGGTTCCCTGCGATTATGCCGCGCTGGCGCTCTACAACGAGGAAGACGACACCTTCTTTTTCGAAACGGTATACGACTTTGGCGTGCGCGACTGGGCCGAGCTGCCGCCCGGCAAGCGCGAGCCAGCCGAGGGCACGCCCTGGCAGACGGCCTGCCGCACCGGCACGGCGCTGGTG
>LJCR01002392.1 GCA_001399705.1 Kouleothrix aurantiaca | reverse complement strand
CAATTATGGATGACACGACTCGCAACAACACTATCAAGCAGCTCGACCATGTATGGCATGTAGCGCCGCGCCCGCACACAACACCCAACTCGCCGCTAAGCCCAGCGAAAGCGTTTGTCGCCAGCGCAACATATCAGCTGATCGGCAGTCTGATTGAGCAGCAAAATGCGTGTAATGCCGCACTTGTCCACGCATGCCAGGCGCTGGCAGCGAGCGACGATCAGCGTCAGAATGAGCTTCAAAACCAATTGCACAATCTGCAGGTGCAGCTGCAAAATTTTAACGTACAAACCATGAATCTAGCCCGCCGCGCCGAACTGATCGAGCAGCACCTGGCCGATATCGACGAGGCCGAAACGGCGCTTGCTGCGCGCCTGGTGCAGCTTGAGCTACGCCTGAACGAGCGCGAGGCGACGCGCGCATGAACGTTGCGGTTGTGATCCCGGTGCGCAATGGCGCGGCGTTTGTTCTCCCTTGCCTGCGTTCGCTTCTGGCCCAGGAATATCGCCCTTTCGCCATCGTCGCAGTCGATAACGGCTCAAACGACGATAGCGCCGACCTGATCGCCGCCGAATTTCCACAAGTGCAACTGGTGTACAGCCAGGCAGCCTTAGGCTTTGCCGGCGCGGTGAACCGCGGCATTCGCGCCGCACTTGAGCATAATGCATCACTCGATGCGATTGTGGTGCTGAATCAGGATACCGAGGCGCAACCCGGCTGGCTGGCGAAACTACTTGCCCCGCTGGAACACGATCCGTCGGTTGGCATAGCCGGCAGCCAGGCGCGCTTTCCCGACGGCACGGTGCAGCACGCCGGTGCAGAGATCCTGTGGCCGCTTGGCTATGGCCGCAACATTGGCTACGGCGGCGCGCCAACCGAACACGTCGCCAGCAAGCCGGAATATGTCGCTGCCGTGGGTGTGGCGCTGCGCCGCGCCATGCTCGACGCAATCGGGCTGTTCGACGAAGGTTTCAACCCGGCCTACTTCGAAGATGCCGACCTGTGCCTGCGCGCGCGCGCGGCCGGCTGGCGCGTGGTATACGAACC
>LJCR01002391.1 GCA_001399705.1 Kouleothrix aurantiaca | reverse complement strand
GGCAAAACCACGATCATCAACCTGCTGACGCGCTTCTACGACATCGACAGCGGCGCGATCACGATTGACGGGCACGACATTCGCCAGCTCGCCAAGGACGACCTGCGCCAGCAGCTTGGCATTGTGCTGCAGGATACGTTTCTGTTCACCGGCTCGGTGATGGAAAATATTCGCTATGGGCGGCTGGATGCCAGCGACGACGAGGTGATTGCCGCCGCCAAACTCGCCAACGCCGACCAGTTCATTCATCGCCTGCCGCAGGGCTATGGCACCACGCTCTCGGAGCGCGCCGGCAACCTGAGCCAGGGCCAGCGGCAGCTGCTGGCCATCGCCCGCGCCATCCTGGCCGACCCGCGCGTGCTGATCCTGGACGAAGCGACATCCAGCGTCGATACGCGCACCGAGCAGCATATTCAGGAAGCCATGCTGCGCCTGATGGAAGGACGCACCAGCTTTGTGATCGCGCACCGGCTTTCGACCATCCGCAACGCCGACCAGATCCTGGTGATCAATCACGGCGAGGTGATCGAGCGCGGCACGCACGACGGTCTGCTGGCGCAGCGCGGCTTCTATGCGCGGCTGTATGCCAGCCAGTTCCGCGCCGACACGCAGCGCGCGCTGGCGGGCGAGCACGCATCGCTTCCCACCCCCGAAGCTGCGGCGGCGTGATATACTTGCCGCGCCTGATCGTGGCCTGAAACGCTCCGACCGGGCAAAAAGCTTTTGGAACGGCGTGCAAAAGATTGAGCCACAGAGCGCACGGAGAGCACAGAGTGAGGAAACCACAACTCGGTGACCTCGGTGTTCTCTGTGGCTTCACTCGTTTGCGCTTTTAAGGAGATGAGAATGCGGCGCTTTGCGATTTCAAGCTGGAGCCTGGATGGCGCGCTGAACGGTGGGCTGCCGCTGCTCGACGTGCCGGCAGCTATGGCCGCGCACGGCATTGGGACGCTGGAACTCTGCCACTTCCACCTGCCTTCCACCGATGCGGAGTACCTCGCCGCGTTTCGGCAGACGCTGGCCGCGAGCGGGATCGAGCTGTACCGC
>LJCR01002389.1 GCA_001399705.1 Kouleothrix aurantiaca | reverse complement strand
GCCATGAGCGGCGTGCCAACCAGGTTCAGCAGCACGTACATCGTAAACACCCAGGCGGTGGCGCGCTCGGTGACGCCAAAGGCGGTGCGAACGGCGGGCAGCGCCGGCCCAACAATCGCGATATCGAGCGCGGCCATGAGCACGCCCAGGAACAGCAGCCCAAGCATGCGATTGCGTGCAGTTGCGCTTGTGTCTTTCATAATTCACCCATATATTGGTAGGTTACCGACCGGTCGGTCAGTTAGCAGAATCATACTACGCTGCGGAGATTGTGTCAAATTGCTCGATAATCCTGTTATGCAGATCGAGGTGGCGCAAAAACGAGCTGTCCGAGCGAGGATGTTTACCTGGCCAGGTAGCGCTCGATCGTGCGCGCGAGGGCGTACAGGTCGCGGCCGCACAGGGTCGTGCGGGCAATGCCTAATTCCGCGCCGCCGATTGTGCCCCAGCCGTTCACGCTCATCCAGCTCATCTCGTCCATGGTGTCGTCGATCAGGCCCTGGAAGCCGTTGCGCACGCCCAGCATGGTGTGGCCGTGGTCGAGGCCCAGCCGCACCGCCACGCGCACCGCCGTGTTCATGCCGGGGGCGGGCGCGCCGGCGTTGAGCACGGCCAGGCGCAGGCGGCGCTGCCCGGGCGTGGGCGAGGAGGGGCGCACCTGCACCAGGGTTTGCAGCGTCTGGTACGATTCGCGGAAGCTGCCGCCGCGCAGCTCCATGGCGCGGTCGTAGTCGTGCGCGGCGATGGCGGCGGCGACGGCGCGGGTTTCTTCGACGCAGCGCAGCAGGGGCGTGTGGATGATGCGGTTGTTGCGCATGCCAATCACCTGCGGCTCGCTCTCGGGCGTGGCGGCCAGCAGCTCAACCACGGCGGCGTGGCCGAGCAGGGTGCTCATGGCGCGGTCGTAGGCGCTGGGCCGCCCGCCGCGCTGCACGTGGCCCAGGATGGTCACGCGCGCGTCTTCGCCCAGGCGCTCTTCGCGCGTGGCGCGCACATACCCGCCGGTGATCGGGTTGCCATCGCCGTCCCCCGCCCCCCCGGCCACCCC
>LJCR01000238.1 GCA_001399705.1 Kouleothrix aurantiaca | reverse complement strand
CCCGAGCCGATCTCAAAGCCCGCGCGCGTCACCAGGCGCGGGCGCACGCGCACATACCAGTGCAGGTACTCATCCGCGCCACGGCGGATCGACGTGATAATCATCGAGTTGTAGTCGGGGTCATCGAGCGCGTCGCGCAGCCGCACCAGGAAGCTATGCAGCGTCGTCGCCAGGTCGTGCTGCTCGGCCTCGGTGATCTGCTCGAAGTCGGCGTGGTGGCGCTTCGGCACGATCCACGTCTCAAACGGCACCTCGGCGGCATAGGGCACAAACGCCAGGAAGTGTGGCGTCTCCATAATCACGCGCCGCCGGTCGTTCGCCTCGAAGGCCAGCACATCGCAGTAAATACAGCGCCCCCACTCATCGAAATAGCGGCGCGCCTCGTCTTCCTGCCAGCGAATATGGCGCGGAATAATGCCCGTCGCAATCAGCTGCGAGTGCGGGTGCGTCAGCGACGCGCCGGCGCGCGGGCCGTGGTTGCGAAACAGCAGCACCAGCGTGTTGCGCGCATCCTGCCGCATCATCGTATAGCGCGCGCGGTAGGTCGTCAGCACCATATTCATCTCGGGCAAGGTCAGGCTGGCCAGGTCGGCGTTGTGGTGCGGGCTTTCGATAATCACTTCGTGGTGGCCGTAGCCGGGCATATGCAGGTAGAAGCCGTCGGAGATATGCTCGCTTGAGTTTTCGGGCACCAGCGCCGGGTACTTATTTGGCACCACGCGCGTCTGCCAGGCGCCCTGCGTCTGCGGCGGCCACTGCGCAATCACATATGGCAGCATATGCTCGTTGCCGGGGCAGAACGGGCAATTCGCGGCGAATGTTGGCGTTGCGGGCAGCGCGGGGCGGTTGTCGTGCGGGCGGCGGCCGCGGCTCGGCGCAACAATCACCCATTCTTTGGTAAGTTTATTCTGGCGCAGCTCGTTGCTCATCGGCGCTCCTCCATTTCCGTATGCGGCTGGCGTACCGCCCCAACTATGCGGCAGAATCGCGCCCACAGTGTAGCATTTCGCCCCGCCTCCGTGAATATTCGGTTACTGCCGTAAACACAAATAGTTGAGCCACAGAGCGCACCGAGGGCACTGAGTTTGTCTTGCTCAGTGATCTCCGTGTTCTCTGTGGCTCGGTCGTTTAGCCCTCGGCTATTGCTTTGTATGGTTGAAACAATGCAGGGGCTATACCACGCCCGCCTGCACCAGCGCGCCATACGCAATGGCAAACCCCGCCGCCGTCACAAACATGGCGCTCGCCACCGGCAGGGCGCGCAGCAGCCGGCCATCGGTGGGGAAGTGCTCGAACAAGCGCCGCGCATACACCAGCAGCAAGCCAATGCCCGTCAGCACGCCCGCCAGCCCCACGCTAAACGCCACAATCAGCAGCATCCCAAAGGCCACGCGATGCAGCGCGATCGCGCTGAGCAGCACCACCAGCGCCGAAGGGCAGGGCAGCAAGCCGCCCGAGATACCCAGCGCCAGCAGGCTGCGCCAGCTCACCGGCTTGCCATCCGCGCCGGGCGGCATGTGCGTGTGCGTATGCGGCCCATGCTCATGGTCGTGCGCGTGATCGTGATCGTGGTGGTGATGATCGTGGTCGTGCGAATGATCATGGTCATGCGCGTGGTCGTGACCGTGTCCGTGATGATCATGATCGGCGTGGTGCGCGTGTGCCAGGGTGCGGCGGCGGAACAGGCCAGCTAGCCGGCTGCGAAACAGCATGATGCCAAGAACAATCACCAGCACGCCGCTGATAAATTCCAGCCAGGGGTAGAGCTGCTCGGGCAAGAAGTAATTCGAGATCCACAGCGTCACAAAGCCCAGCACAAACACGCCCGCCGTATGCGTGATCGTCGTCGTCAGCCCCAGGAAGACGGCGTGGCGGGCGGTGCCGCGCGCGCCCACCAGGTAGGCCGCCACAATCGTCTTGCCGTGGCCGGGGGTCAGCGCGTGGCCCGCGCCGAGCAGGAGCGCCAGCAGCAGCGCCAGCGCGATCACGCCCGGCGTAAGCTCGGTGGTGGCAATCAGGTTTGCGAACTGGTCGGGCACGCGCGCGGCGGCGGGCGCGGCAGCATTTTGCGCCTGCGTGGGGCTTGCGCTCGCCGCACCAAACCGCACGCTCGCCCGCGCCGCGCGCACATCCAGCGGGCTACTGAGCATGTCTTGCGGGTAGTTGCGCAGCTCGTCGGTCTGGTCGGTGGTGGGCGCGCTGGCGTCGCTCAGCGCCACACCAGCGTCGGCGCGCAGCACAATCTCGCGCCAGCCGATCCGCTCGGGAAAATTGCTGTCGCGGTAATCGAGCGCCAGCGGCTGCGATCCGGTCATCGGCGCGGCCAGATCGAGCTGCAGGCGCTGGGTGAGCAGGCCGCCCTGCCCGGCCGGGAAGCTCAGCTCGCGCGCGACGACATCGAGCGCGGCCGGACTGCCGTTCAGGCTGAGCTGCAAATTCGCCAGCAGCGCCGGCACTTCCTGCGCCAGGTAGGCGTCGCGCTCGGCGTCGCTGATCTGCCCGTCGCCGTCGCCGTCGATGCGCTGGCGCTCCTGGAATGCCGGGATCTCAGCCATATCGACGATATAGCGCAGCCGCACCGTGTCGCGCCCAACGTCCAGCCGGCTGTACTGGTTGATCGTGAAATTGCCCAGCGGGTGCGCTTCGGCGCGGGCGGGCGCGAGTGCGAGCAGCAGCGCCAGCGCAAGCGGCAGGGAAAGCAGCCATCGTCTCATCGTGTACCTCGATCAGTATTCAGGAGTCAGAAGTCAGTCGGCAGGTGGCAGTATGCAGTCGGCAGTATGCAGTGAACCGCTGAACTACGGAACCACAGAACCGCGAACTGCGAACCGAGACACTCACCCTGGAACGTTCAAACTTGCAACCTGAAACCAAAATCTCCGTGTCTCTGTGTCTCCGTGGTGAATCTTCCGTTCATCATTCGTCAGTGGTCGTTCGTCGTTTAGCGGCTTGCGGCGGCGCTGAGTGTGGCGAGCGCCTGGCGCGCCTGTGGCGCAAACAAAGGCGAGAAGTGCGGGTTCAGCGCCAGTGCGGCGTCGAGCCGTTCGCGTGCGGCGGCGGTATCGCCCTGCGCCTGCGCAATCATTCCGGCGTGAAAGAGCATGCTTGCGTCCTGCGTCTTCAGGCGCAGCGCCTCGTCGGCGTAGCGGCGCGCCTCGGGCAGCTTGCCGGCCTTGAACAGCGCCCATGCCAGCGTGTCGGCGGCTTTGATGCTCGGGCGGCGCGCATAGGCTGCCCGCGCCAGCGCCACCGTCGCGCCCGCATCCGCGCCGTGGTCGGCGTCGAACAAGGCCAGCTCAAGGTCGGTGTCGACGCCATTCGCGTTGAAGAGCTGCTGCATGGCGCGCACCAGATCGTACTGTTTGGCGGCGTCGGCGGGCTTGCCGCTGGCCTGGTACAGCTCGCCCAGGCCGATCACGAATTCGGGCAGGGGCATGCGCGCAATTGCCTGCTGGTACAGGCTGATCGCCTCGTCGGTCTTACCCTGCGCGGCGCGCACATGCGCCAGCCCGGCCTGCGCATACACATAGTCGGGCAGCAGCTCAAGCGTGCCGTTGTACTGCCGCTCGGCGGCGGCGAGGTCGCCCCGGCTGAAGAACAGATTGCCAAGCTGCACGCGCACCCAGGCGCTGTTCTCGGTGGCCGGGCCGCCGGCCTGCACCGCCGCCTGCATCATCTCCACCGCGCCATCCATGTCGCCGTGCAGCTCACGCGCATACGAGATGCGGCTGAACGAGCTAAGGTCGGGCCGCATGTCGATCATCGTCTGCAAGGTGGCGACCGCCTCGTTATACATGCCCAGCTCGGTTTGCGCGTCGGCGTAGCGCCCTTGCGCAATCAAGGCTTCAGCGCCGCTCAGGTCGTAGGCCGAAAGCGCGTTGCGCTTATAGCCGCCCGCCAGGTAGCTCGGCAGCCAATCGCGCCACTGGCGCTCAAGCTCGTCGGGCGCGACGCCATAGGTGCGCTCCAGCGCCGAGCGGTAGCCACTGCTGCGCGCGGCAATCGTCAGGAATTCGCGCAATTTGGCGAAGGAGTATTTTTCCACCAGAAAGCCCACCACCGACATGCTTTCGGGGTAGCCAACCTCGGGCGCGCCATACACCGTGTCGCGGTCGTCGAGGTCGCTCCAGGGCATCAGGATCTGCTGGTCGTAGGCGCGCTGCAGCAGGCGGATGCGCTGTTCCAGCTCGGGCGCGGGGCGCTCGACATACTGGGCGATGCCTTCCTGAAAACCCACGTTCAGGCGATTGCCCGACAGCTCGGCGATGACGATGTGCGTCAGCTCGTGGCGCACGTTGTTTTGCACTTCTTCGGGGGTTTGCCGCGCCGTCTGCGAGAGAATGACGACGACTTCGTGAAGCTGGAAGTCGGCGTGCGCCACCACGCCGGTCAGGCTGCGCGCCAGCGGGTTTATCTGCTGGTAGCGCTCCAGCGTGGGGTAGAGGCGCAGGGTGACCGGCACCGCCGTTTGGTGCCCGAACACCGCCGATATTTCGTCGTAAACTGCGTCGACAAAGCCAGCGTACTGCTCGGCCGTTGCGGCGTCGCCATCGACATACAGAATGGCGAAGCGCTCGGTACGGCGCTCGCGCCAGTCGGATGGTTGGGCGTGCGCGCCGGCAGGGGCGAGCAAGAGCAGGACAAACAGCGCAATGGCGAGGCACAGGAACCGCTTCAACAGCATTTCCTCCGGAGTTGGAGCGGGCGCCGCGAAAGGCGCAACAGGGCAGGTCGGTCGGCTGTCAGTCTACCATATTCTGCCCGGTTTCTGGGGTGGGCTGGCTGAGAGAATTATGAGAGGGGACGAGGTCAGCGGCTTGGGTGGGGAGATGCGGCTAAGTTCGTCAGCAGAACTACGCACTACGCACTATGAAGCTAGGAAATAGTGCGTAGTGCGTAGTTCTAATGCGTTCTATGACCCCAAAACCTCACTAATGAAGTCGTTCACGGCGGCGGCATAGCGGGCTGGCTCGCCACGGCGAATCG
>LJCR01002390.1 GCA_001399705.1 Kouleothrix aurantiaca | reverse complement strand
CAATCACCATGGGCGGGTGGATGGTTTTCTGCGCCCAGGCGTCCCAGTTGTAAATATGCACATCGGTACCGCAGATCGACGTGCGCAAGACTTTGATTCGCACATCGTTCGGCCCGACTTCGGGCACGGGCACCTGCATCAGCCGCAGACCCAGCCCGGCCTGATCTTTGACTAAGGCCTGCATCATCATACCGCCTCGCTTCATTATGTTGCGGCCGCCTCGTTGCGGCCAGCATGATGATACGGCATGGGTGGCAGCGCGGCAAGCGCGCGTGCGATTTCTTTCGCTTATGTTGCGATCTTGTTACCAAGCTGCGCGCCACTACGCTGCGCGATGCCTTTGCAATCGGGAAAAATGCCCGCCCTTGCCTGCCCGCCGACTCGGCTGAACTTGCGTGTACCCTGGTTTATGGTACACTGCGTCATGAAAATTCTACACCATCGCCAGGTTTCCGGCGGCAGCTGGAACATGGCTTTCTTGAGGCCTGTGCCGCATCGCAGCAGCAGGCTATACCCTGCACAGATAGACCAGCAATCGCGCCGCACACCGGCGTCATCCCGGCGTACGACGGCAGAAGAGGAGACGGTATGAGCGCAACCAGCGAGACCTTCGACTATGTGGTCATTGGTTCCGGGTTTGGCGGTAGCGTGTCGGCAATGCGGCTGACCGAGAAGGGCTACCGTGTGCTGGTGCTCGAGCGCGGCAAGCGTTTCCGCGACGAGGATTTTGCCAAAACCACCTGGAACGTGCGGAAATACCTCTGGGCGCCAGCGGCGCGCTGCTTCGGCATTTTGCAGATCAGCCCGTTCCGCAATGTGTTTGTGCTGCATGGCTCGGGCGTGGGCGGTGGCAGCCTGGGCTACGCGAACGTGCTGATGGAGCCGAGCGACGAGCTGTTTGCCGCGCCGGCATGGCATCACCTGGCCGATTGGAAGCCAATCCTCCGCCCGCACTATGACACGGCGAAACGCATGCTCGGCGTGGCGTCGAACCCGCGCCTGTGGCCAGCCGACAACACGCTCAAGCTGATCGCGCAGGATATGGGCC
>LJCR01002388.1 GCA_001399705.1 Kouleothrix aurantiaca | reverse complement strand
TCCCAGCGCTGCGCAAGCGCCTCGAGCAGGGCCGGCAATTCCGCCAGCCAGCGCTGCCCGCGCTCGCCGTAGATCTGAACGATCGTGCGTGTAAAATCGCCGGGAAGCGGCATAATTCCTCCAGATCGAAACACCAGGTAAGTACTACACTCTATGGCAGCCGATTCAATGGTATAATCAGATTCCGCACACGTGTTTTGAGCTTAGCGCAGCACTATGTCCAACGTTCCTACGCGAATTGGCAATTACAAGCTTGAGCGCCAGATCGGCAAAGGCGGCACCGGCGAAGTCTGGCTTGGCCGCCACCAGACGCTGGAAAACCGCCTGAGCGCGATCAAGCTGCTGATGTCGCAAGACCCTGAGTGGGTCGACCGCTTTGGCCGCGAGGCCAGCATCACCAGCCGCCTGCGCCACGACCATATCATCCAGATCTTCGATCACGGCTACCAGCCGCCATTCTACTACACGATCATGGAGTATGTGACGGGTGGGGCGCTGCGCAGCCTGCTGAAGCCCGGCCGCCCGCTGCCGCTTGAGCTCACGATGCGCATCTTCACCGACGCCGGGGTGGCGCTCGACTACGCGCATGCCAATGGCGTGATTCACCGCGATATTTCGCCCGGCAATATTCTGGTGGAGCAGCAGACCGGCCGCGTGCTGCTGACCGACTTCGGCATTGCGCGCGAGTCGGGGCGCACCGGCATGACCACCACCAGCAAGGTAATGGGCACGCCCGGCTACCTGTCGCCCGAGCACGCGTCTTCGGCCACGGCGGTCACGCACCTGTCCGACATCTACAGCATTGGCGTGGTGCTCTACGAGATGCTGAGCGGCACGCTGCCCTGGGATCATACCCCCGGCATGCCCGACCAGACCGGCGGGCCATTCACGGTGCCGCCCAAGCTGCGCGAGCGCGGCGTGCAGGGCCTGCCGCCCGATGTCGACCGCGTGCTGCAGTCGCTGCTGGCGATCGACCCGGCCAAGCGCTACCCAAGCGTGCGCGCCGCCATCGACGACCTCGATCAGGTGCTGGCCCGCCACACCGGGCC
>LJCR01002387.1 GCA_001399705.1 Kouleothrix aurantiaca | reverse complement strand
GCGGTGCTGCCCGAGCTGCAGGGCCAGGCAGTGGGCGTGCGCCTGCTGGCCGAAGTGGTGGCGTTTGCGCGCGGGCGCGGCGCTGGCACGCTCACGCTGAACACGCAGGCGCACAACCTGCGCGCCCAGCGGCTCTACGAGTGGTTTGGCTTTCACCGCACTGGTGAGCAGCAAACCGTGCTGCGCTTCGACCTTTAGCGCCGGGAAGAAAGATACGTAATTCTCACGATAGCATTCCCTGATTTTACACGGTATCCTCTCTCTATCGCGCAGATGTGGCACGTCGTGGCTTGGCGGCAGGGGCGCGAACCCCTCGGTACTATCGTTTCTGGCATGCTTGAATAATACGCGCTTTGCCGTAGCACGCTCCATGGCTGTTATGCCTGATGGCTGGCGTTGCTGTGCCCGCTGGCTCCTGCCCGGCAAGGCGGATGGGTTCATCGTGGGTCTATCGCCCATATCACCCTGGGCGGCTAGATACGTTTTTCGTTCCTATAAAGGAGATTACACGATGGCGATGATGCGAGCGGTTGGGATGGACAGCTATGGCGGGGCTGATGTGCTGCACTACCAGGAAATGCCGCGCCCCGAGGTCGGGCCGGGCGAGCTGCTGGTTCGCGTCCGCGCAACAACGGTGAACCCGTTCGACACGGTGATGCGCGCCGGTTATGTTGCTGGCTGGTATCAGTACGCGTTTCCGCTGGTGCCGGGCCTGGATGTCGCAGGTGTTGTGGAAGAAGTTGGCGCAGATGTGGAAGGCTTTGCGCCCGGTGACGAAATTTTTGCGCGCCTCGACCCCGCGCGCAATGGTGCAAATGCGGAATACGCTGTGGTTGCTACTGACGACGCCGCGCCCAAGCCGCCTTCGCTGAGCTTTGTCGAAGCGGCGGCGCTGGCCCAATCCGGCCTTTCGGCGTGGCGCTCGCTCGTGGACGATGATCTGCTCCTGCCCGGGCAAACCGTGCTGATCCACGGCGGCGCGGGTGGCGTGGGCAGCATTGCGATCCAGCTTGCGAAAACGCGCGGCGTGCATGTGCTGGCTCTTATAC
>LJCR01002386.1 GCA_001399705.1 Kouleothrix aurantiaca | reverse complement strand
GTGCGGCGATGCGCCACCTGCAAGGCCAGCGGGTTGGCCGTCTGCAAGCCCACTTCGGCCACCTGCAAGCCAGCGCTGCGCAGCATGCTCACCGCTTCGTCGGTCAGGTGCTCGCCGCGCAGCTCGGCATAGAGCGCCAGCGCACCGTCGGCATTCAGGTCGGCCAGCGCGGCCATGAGCGGGCGAAACAGCGGCACCAGGTTCAGGTTCGCCTCGATGAAATGCACCTGCGTCGCGCCGCGCTCGCGCCCCCACTGAATTTCGGCCAGCACACGTTCGAGCGGGAAGTAGCGGTTGCCCAGGCGCGGCCCCATGTTGCGGCCATACAGGCAGAACGCGCAGGCATAGGGGCACCAGCGCGAAATTTCGACCATGAGCATGGGCGAGGGTTCGAGCAAGCCCAGCAGGTAGGGCGACGGCACCACCGCAAGGTCGTTCAGCGCCACCCGCTCAGCGGTGAAGTGCAGCTCGCCAGATGCATCGCGCAGGGCCAGGCCGGCAATCGCGTCCAGCTCGCGCAGATCGTGCGGGATGCCTCGTTCCGCAAGGTAGTGCAGCAGCTCGCTAAAGGTCTGCTCGCCCTCGCCAATCACTGCAATGTCGACGGCCGGGTGGCGCAGCAGCCAGTCGTTATCGCGCTGCACCTCGGGGCCACCAACAACTACCAGCAGGCCGGGCAGGCGCGCGCGGGCACGTTCGGCCACCAGCAGGCTGCGCTCGCTGTTCCAGGTATACAGCGAGATGCCAAGAACCTTCGGGCAGCGCGCCACAATCGCTTCCACCAGCATGGCGTCGCCGGCGTGGTCGGCCAGCGCGCGCGGCAGAATATCAACCCGCACGCGTTCGAGCAGGCCCTGGGCGTGGGCGTAGGCTTTGAGGTAGCCGGCCGCCAGCGGCACATTTGTGGCCGGGTTGTTTGGCACCGGCAGCTGCAGCATCAGGACGTTGAGCGTTTCCATAGACACAGTATTATACCCGCTTGAAGCGCAAACAAAAAGCAGAGGCGGATTGCCCGCCCCTGCCAGCACATTGTCGTTCGATCAAATCATC
>LJCR01002385.1 GCA_001399705.1 Kouleothrix aurantiaca | reverse complement strand
CGTCGGTGCCGGCGTTGAACTGGTACGCGCCAATATCAACCCAGCTGGATGCGGTGTTGTGATCGACGGTGCGCGTGGTATTGCCCTCGGCGGAATGAATGCGGTAGGCCGCTGCGGTGCTGGCGTAGGGCGATGAGCCCAGCCCGCAGCCCTGCGGAATATGCACGAAGACGCGGTAGCGCCCGGTGGTGGGGATCGTCGGCCGCCAGGTAGCGCTGTTTTCGCTGGCTCCGTCGGTCGCGTACGTCCAGTAAGTATGGCCGTCGTAGCCGCAGCTCGCGTCGTGCCAGGCGGTTGGGCTCATCGCAAAGCCGCTGCTGCCATCATCAACCACCAGATCGCTGCCGGTGTTGCCGGTGCTGGTGTTGTCGCTCACCATGCGCTTGACGCGGTCGCGGATGCCGGGCAGGTAGGCCAGCGCCTGGTCGCCGGGGCATGTCGTATGCCCGGGCGTGACCTGCCGGTGGCCGGCGATGTTCAGCACCACCGCGCCCGCGTTGTAGGGCCGGCAGTAGCTCGAAATATCGCAGCCGTAGTAGTACGAACGGCCCAGCGGATCAATATTCTTCTGCGCGCTTTTCCAGGCCAGCAGGCGCACCAGCGCATCTTGTGCGGCCTGCGTGGGCGGCACATTCGCGTAGGTGCCGATCAGCACCACGCCCATCGAGCCATAGTTGGCGGTGTCGTGGAAGGCCACCACGTCGTCGCCGCCGGCGCGGCCCTCGTAGATTACGCCATTCGGGTCGATCAGGTAGTTGTAGCCAACATCGCCCCAGCCGCGCGAGTAGGTGTGGAACGACCACTCGGCGCGCACGCGGTCGGCCCAGCTTTGCTCGCTGCCGGTGAGCGAGTTGCTGTCGGCCGTATGATGCACGACCATGTGGTTCACCGGGTAGTAGTAGGGCTTCACGCGGCTGCCCTGGCCGTCGGGCGAGCCCCAGCCCACGCGCGAAACCACCGAGGGCTTGCCGATCGCTGCAGCTGCAGCGGCTGCGTGGCTGGCTTGCGGCGGCGGGCCGCTTGCGTCAACCGTATTGACCTCGATGCGGCC
>LJCR01002383.1 GCA_001399705.1 Kouleothrix aurantiaca | reverse complement strand
ACTGCCGGGTGGCCTTCACCACCAGCAGCTCCTCGTCGGCCACGCCAGAGGCGGTCGAGGCCTGCACGACCACGAACCGCGGCGCGGCCGGGTCGAGAATCCAGTTCACCAGGATGTGGGCCTCGTCGTCACGGAACAGCTCGCGGATCTCCGGCGGCTTGGCCGGGCCTCGCGTGCGGGTCGCCTTCGGCGCGGCCGCTGCGGCTGGCTTGGCCAGGCCATCCTCCAGCTCCTGCAGCAGGCCGCCAGCGGTGGCCAGCGCCTCGCGGATCGTGTCCAGCGGCTTGGTGCCTTTCAGGCTCTCGGCTGCCGCCGTCATCGCCGCCTGCGTCCGCTCGGCCAGGTCGGTCAGGTCGGCCCGCGCCGACCACTGCGGCTGCAGAGAGGCGAACCGCTGCGCCGCGCTCACGATCGCGTTCCGGACGTCCTTGCGGGTGGTTGTCTGCGTGCTCATTGATTTGCTCCTTGTTCGTTGTAGTGGTACTGAGGGTCAAGCGTTTTTGCCCTGCTCATATTGTAGCATATCCTCAGATACTTGTCAAGCGATCTAGTGTAACGAGGTGTGCCGCTGGGCATCACAAAGCCCTCCCTGCACGCAGGGAGGGCTAGAACGCTTGACAGCAGACCAGCCACTTAGGCGCTAATCCCCAAGCGCCGTTTAATCTCGGTGACCAGCTTGTAGCCGTCGTTTCCACAGGCGCTGACCAGGGCTGACCACCAGGGGTTGAACACGGCCAGGCTGATCTCGCCATCGTACTCGCCGACCTTGATCACGGTCGTCGTCGGTGGGGGCGGCGCGGCCTTCTCCTTCTTGGCCTTTTTGCTCTCGACCTCGACCGCCTCGGCGATCGCCACCGGCTCAGGCGCGACGATCTGGTGATCTTCGGCCAGGGCGCTGGCAAACATATCGGCGAACGGGTTCTCCTTCTCGTCGAAGCGCATCTCATCGAGTACGAGATCAGTCGGGGCCTCCGGCTCAGGAGCGGGCGCCGGCGCTATTGGGGCGGCGACGGGCAGCGTCTCGACGACGGGCAGCGGTGCCGCCTCTGGCGC
>LJCR01002382.1 GCA_001399705.1 Kouleothrix aurantiaca | reverse complement strand
ACCTTGGCTGGTTTGCATTTTCTCGCCTTTGCAATGCTGATGCTCAAGCGCTGCATCCCCTCCATGGTTGCAAGTGCATAACAGGCTCTAGAAGAAGCGTACCTTTACCGAAAAGCAAATCAGCCCTCAAACAAGTCACCGCGAGCGAGCCTCTTGCCGACGTGTGCCGCCTCGCCCCTTTCAGCGGTAGTATTTTTACCGCTGGAACGCCAAGTATGAGATAGTTCGGCAGTGCGCGAGATCACGCGGCTGAAACAGCTCGCGGACGAGCGCCGCCTCAAACAGACTGTCGACGACCTCACGCTTGACACCACGGCACTCAAAAATGTGCTCGCAAAAAAGACGCCGTCCGTCGCCACTTCGAAACCGTTGGCACCTGTCCTATAGCGATTTGCAGAACTATTGACACGTATGCGCTGGCGAAAAACGCATTGTAGCGCGGAAAGTGCAACTGCCTTCTCCATCCTGCCGACTGCAAACTGCTGTAGGTGCTGAAGACTGCATCCACGATGAACGCCGGCAGGCTGGCGACCACAAACCCCTCGCGATCAAGCGCTGTCAATAGTTGTGTCGTTCGCGTGAAGATATTGTCACTGGTGCTGGGCTGCAACTTGCGGTATGCTTATCTGGCATTATGTCAGCCTAACAAGGCGCAAGGGTAACTTCACCGCCCCGCAGCCTGACTGATCAGTTATTTTGCTGACGACCGCCCTCCTCATCACAGTCGCAAAGCCGCTTTGGAGGTTCCCGCAGTGTATTATCGCTTGTTGAGCTACCTGATGCTGCTCACGCTCGCGCTCGGCCCGAGTACGCTCGCGCACGCAGACTCGCGTCTCGACTCGCGTGGCATTGCACCCAGCGCCCAAACGGGCGAGCCCGCCGTCGCACTGCTCGTACCGTCGCCGTCGGTGGTCCTTCCCCCTAACCCGCCGACCGATCTGGCCGCCGTCGAGGCCGCGCGATCGACGATTCGGCTCACATGGGCCGACCAGAGCGACGACGAGACTGCCTTCGGGATCGAGCGATCGCTCGACGGAGCAGCCAGCTGGGGAC
>LJCR01002381.1 GCA_001399705.1 Kouleothrix aurantiaca | reverse complement strand
GCGCGTAGGCGCGCAGCCAGGGCCGCCAGTCGCGCAGCGCGCCCCATGCCGGCGCGGCGCGCAGCAGCCCGGCCAGCGCAATTAAGCCAACCATCGGCGGCAGCAGCACCGCTGGCGATTTGGTGAGCAGCGCCAGCGCGCCGCACGCGCCCGAGGCCACAAGCCAGCGCCAGCGCGGCACAAACAGCCACGCGGGCGCCGCCTCGTCGAAGCGAAACGCCACCAGCGCGCACAGCACACCCACCAAGAGGAACGAGGTCAAGAGCGCATCGACATGCAGCAGCTGGCCGTGCGCGACCAGAAACGGCTCGCCGGCCCACAGGAGCGCGGCCAGCACGGCCACGCGCGCATGAAACAGGCGGCGCAGCGGCGCGTAGGCCAGCGCAATGCAGAACGAATTCGCCAGCGCCACCGGCAGGCGTGCCAGCGCGCGGTAGATGAACAGGCTGTCGCCGTCGACCATGCCCGCGCCAATCAGCCAGCTGCGCAGGTGCAGACCGAGTGCGCCCAGCCACATGGTCGTGACGCCGGGGTGGCCAACGAGGTTGGTGGCGGCGTAGTCGCCGGCCAGCAGCGCCTGCCGGAAGCGCAGGGCGCGCTCCAGCCAGTGGTAGGCTTCATCCACCGTCACAAACACGGCCGGCGCCCACACGCGAGGAAGGAGCGCCAGCACGAAGATCGCCGCGCCAAGCAGCCAAGCGCTGCGATCGGCGCGCAGGGCGAGGGAAGGGCGCGCGCGGCTGGGTGGCGCAGCCTGGGTGGCAGGCGTATCGTGCGAGGCCACGGTGGCTAGCTTCCTTGCTGCGGATCGGGCGCGGCGCGCATTGACACGCCACCCAGCGCGGTAACCAGCCCGCCCAGCAGGCTCACCGCCAGCTTGACGGTGAAAACCAGAAAAGCCAGCGCCAGCGCCTGGGCGGGCGGCACCCCGATCTGCCCGAGGTAGAGCGTGAAGATCAGCTCGCGCGCGCCGAGGTTGTTCACAAAAATCGGCACCAAGCCAATCATATCGGTGAGGGGCACCATCAGCGCGTAGAGCAGCAGCGGCGCGTG
>LJCR01002384.1 GCA_001399705.1 Kouleothrix aurantiaca | reverse complement strand
CTCAAGCACTGCATCCGGGGCGTCTACGCGGTCCAGGCGCTCGCGCAGATCGGTCAGAAAGCGGCTGTGCTCGATCTGGCGCTTCGAGGCCGCCTCGGCGGCGACCTGGGCAGTCACATCGATCAGCTCGGCCATGCACCCGATCTGCCCGGCCATGGCGAACGGCGTGACGACCCCATCGAGCCAGATCACGCGTCCATCGCTGGCGAGGTAGCGCGCGCGCTGCTGCGACTCCGGCAGCGAGCCGTCGAGCACGCGGGCATATCGGTCGCGCTCGGCAGCCAGGTCGTCCGGGTGGATCAGGGTATCCAGGCCCCTGCCAACCAGCGCCGCAGGCTGGGCGCCGAGCAAGCGGGCATAGGCGGCGTTGCTGCGCACAATCTGCTGGCGCGCATCCAGCAAAACCCTGCCGATCCGCGAGCGATCAAACAGCAGCGCAAATGGATCGGTGGCGTCCATGGGCGCATTCTGTGCTACGGTGCCCGCGTCCACATCCCCTGCCCTGCCGTGATCGCTCGCCCGAAACCCTGTGGAGGGATCAGTCATCGTATCACCTCATCTGTCCCCGTAGTCGCGCGTCAATTATACCAAAGCCTGGCTTCGGGGAAGGCAGACATGCAGTGCGAAGCGCGTACTGCAGGGCAATGGCGCGGCACGCGCCCAGCAGGCAGTCGCCCGCACCTGCTGCGCAAACCTGGCTGGCTGTTCAGGGCACTGCGCCCGGCGTTGGCCTGCCGCTTCTGGCATGCACCACACCAGGCGCCAGCGTGTATAATTCACTGAACGTACCACCCTGCAAAGAGACAGTATGGCCGAGCGCAACGCAACCTCAACGATCTGCCTGGTGCTGGGCGAGCACCTTAGCAACTACTACACAGGCCCGCTGGTGCGCGGCGTGGTGACAGCCGGCGCTGCGGCGAACTGCCGGATCGTGCTGTATAGCACCCTCAACACCCGGCTCTCGCATATCCGCCTGGGTCTGAACGATCTGCCGCTGCTGCCTACGGGAGCGGATGCATACCTGCTGCCCGCCTATGTGACTGACGATGTTGC
>LJCR01002379.1 GCA_001399705.1 Kouleothrix aurantiaca | reverse complement strand
GCGCAGGCGCAAGCCCAGCAGCACGAGCGCCAGTGCCGCAAGAATCAGCGCAGGCGAAACATCGGTGCCGGGTGCGCCCGTTTTCGGCAGCGTGCCGGGGGTGTTGCTGTTGACGTTGGAGCTGCCGCCGGCGGCGGTGCTGGTGGAATAGACCTTCAGATTGTCGAAGTGCATGTGCATCGCAGTTGCGTCGACATTGCTGGCGATCAGGCCCACGCCGCCCGATTTGTAGTCGGCGTCGCTGAAGCTGTTGAGCGACTCGCCGTTCAGGTAGATCGTGAAAGCGTAGCCGGTCATGTCCACGCGCAGCTGGTTGACATCCGTGAGCTTCTTGATCAGCGGCGAGGCGGTTGCGGCGATCAGATCGCTCGATTTACCGGCGCCGGCCATTTTGCGCACGCTGTACTGGCCAGTGCGCGGGTCAAGCATCACGGCATAGAAGTGGCTACTATCCTGCGCGCGCACAATCACGCCTTCGGCCACGTCGCCGGTGAAGCTGTCGCTGTTGTCCCACACATCCAGTTCAACCGTGCCGTCGCCAACGGTCTGGCCGGGCAGGAGCGACCAGTGGGTTTCGCCGGCCTTGAGATCTTTCAGGTGATACACGCCGGGCGCGTGGAAGCCGCGCGAGTAGTCGGTTGCGGTGAGGTTGTTCTCCAGCTTGCTTTTGCTCGGGTCGCTAAAGTCGTCGTCGAAGACAAGCTTGCCTTTGGGCGCGGGCGGCGCAGCGCCAGCGACGGCGGGCAGCAGGGCCAGGGCGGCTCAACGCAGGTGCAGCAAGGGCAAACCAACCTGCCCGGCGCGGCTGGCCCGGCGCAGGTGCCTTACCAGGAAAACCTGCCTGCCTATCAGCGTGCCGCTGGCGAAGCGCTCGACCAGAGCGACATTCCGCCGCATCTGAAAGATTATGTTCGCGATTACTTTTCCAACCTCGAGCCCAAGCGCTAAACGCTTTGGCGAAGTTCTTACTCGATCGATTGCAGACATTTTTTACGGACAGTGGCGTCCCTCCTTGCCAGTCTCGGTCGAGACATATACGCAAGCAGCACCAGGC
>LJCR01000239.1 GCA_001399705.1 Kouleothrix aurantiaca | reverse complement strand
AATTGTGATATCGCCGAGGAGCGTCTGGGCTTGCTGAATGATCTTAGCGCAGCTGGCCGCATCGGCGACATTGCCGGCGACCGCTTCAACACGCTGCCCTGGCTGGGTCGCCATGGGGGCCAGTTCGCGCTGCGCCGTATCGAGGGCTTGAGCTCCACGTGCTACCAGCAGCACACTCGCGCCAGCGCGTACGAAATGTTCGGCGATCGCGCGCCCCAGCCCCATGCTTGCGCCCGTAATAACCGCAGAACGACCAGTCAGCTCCATAAATGTTGCTCCGGAGTTGTTTGTTACTTTTGCATACTGTCGCCGGTACCGAGCGCATCTGGTGTACCTACTGCCACGTAAGTTATGCGCGGGTCGCCGCCCACGGTCGCGGCTAAAAATCGGTTCTGATCGATGATTTGTGGCACGCGCATGGCACGCACAACATCATCGGCAGCGAGTGTGCGAAATATTGGCCATTCGGTTGCTACCAAGGCAATATCGGCACCCTCCAGCGCCGCCTCAGCTGTGGCGCACAGCGTGATAACCGGCAGTAACTCACTTGGCAGGGCGGCCACGGCGGGATCGTGCGCGCGCACGTGCACGCCTTGCTGGTGCAGCCAGTTGCCCAGTTCGATTGCCGCAGAGCGCCGCAGCGTGCTGGTGCCGGGCTTGTAGGTCAGCCCAAGCAATGCTACCACTGGCTGGTTACGCCCGCGCAGCAAGCGCTGCATTGTGTCGCGCACCCAATCTTTGTGCGCGTCGTTGCTCGCCAGCACGCCCTCGAACAACGGTGTTGCCACATCGTAGCGCTCCCCGAACTCGATTAGAAAGCGCACATCGCGTGCCAGCGTGCCGCCAGCAAATGCCCCGCCAGGCGCAAGGTAAGCACCCGGGCCAATTCGTGCCTCGCTTTTCAGGCCGCGCTCGACCTCTTTGGCATCCGCGCCAACTCGCTCGCATAATCGCGCTAGCTCATTGATAAACGTGACAGAAGTGGCCAGAAAGGCGTTCAGTGCATGCTTGGTCATCTCGGCGGACTCAAGCGACATCCATTCGATGCGCTCGGTGAAGGGCGCAAACAGCGCGGCCATTGTCGGCTGGTCGGCTTTGTCGCGCAAACCCACTACCACACGCTCGGGATGCTGAAACACGTCGATCGCTTTGCCCAGCCGCAGATTTTCGGGCGAGTAGGCGTAGCGCAAGCCGCGCGCGGCCCAGTCCTGCGCCAGGGCACCGGTAAAGCCCACCGGCACCTGCGACGAGATCAGCACCAGTGTGCCTGGCGCAATTGCGTCAGCGATCGCCTCAAGCTCGCCGCGCACAAACGCCACATCGGCCTGGTCCTGATCGTTCACTGGTGTGTCAAACGCCACCCACAAGAGCTCTGCATCGCGCAGCGCATCGGCTGGGCTATCGGTGAACGACAGTTGGCCGCTCGCCAGGCCTGCACGTATCAATTCGGCTAGGCCTGGCTCGTGCAGCGGTGGATGTCCATTCCGCAATGCTGCGACTACCCCGGCGCTGCGATCCAGGCCACGTACCTCGTGCCCAGCAGCCGTGAGGCAGGCTGCTGTGACGCAGCCAAGGTGCCATAGCCCATACACGACAATTTTCATAGTGTCTGGCCCGCCCGCTGCGCCAGCACCCACTGGTTGGCCTGAAGGTATTCCAGTGTTTTGATCACGCCTTCACGGATGCTGAGCTTGGGCTGCCAGCCCAGCGCGCGTACTTTGCTGGTGTCGAGGAAAATAAACGGGCTGTCGCCGATCCAGCCGCGCTCGCCGCCGGAATACTGGCGCTCGGGGGTGACACCCAGATACTCGCAGATCCAGCCGAGCGAGTCATCCACGGCGCAATATTGGTTTGTGCCGAGGTTATACATATTTATTGGGTCTTGCGCTCGCTCAATCACGGTGAGGATAGCATCAACGCAATCCTGCACATAGAGGTACGATTTACGCTGCTTGCCATTGCCTAACACCGTGATCCGGGTGGGGTCGGCGCTCAGCTTCCGATAGAAATCGAACACATGACCGTGCGTGTAGCGCTCACCCAGGATCGACACAAAGCGGAAAATATAGCCTTGAAAGCCGAAACCTGTACAATATGCCTGAATCAGCCCCTCGCCAGCCAGTTTGGATGCGCCATACAACGAGGTTTGCACCGGGAATGGCGCGTTTTCCGGGGTTGGGAAGACATCCGGCTCACCATAGATCGATCCGGTCGACGAAAAGCCGATTCGGCGCACGCCATTGGCGCGCATCGCCTCCAGCACATGAAACGTCGCGATCGTATTCTGCTCGAGATCCTTGCGCGGGTGCTCGGTGCCAAAGCGCACGTCGGCGTTGGCGGCCAGGTGAAACACAAAATCGTGGCCCGCAAGCGCTTCGGTGAGGCGCGGCAGGTCGAGCAAATCGCCATTGATGAATTGGAAGGTAGAATGCTGGTGGGCTTGCTCAAGAAATCGAGGCTGGCCGGTAGAGAGATTGTCGTAGGCAGTGACAGTATGAGATTCGGCCAGGAGACGATCCACAAGATTGCTGCCAATAAAGCCGGCCGCGCCGGTAACAAAAACTTGCATTATTTGTGTGGATCCTGCGCCAGCGGTTTGTGCGCTAACACCACCGCTGAAACGCCAAACGGCAAACCGAAACGGTTTGCTATGCCTGATTCGATTCGCGAAACTGCGAGCAACACCTGGTTCAGCCAGCCATTCTGGCCAGGCGCTGCATCTGATGCGAGTTGCGCCGTGCCATCGGCTGAACGAGGTGCGGTCAGAACGGCCGCCCACAAGAGCGGCAACAGCCAGGCGTCCATGTAGGTACGGTGCGATACTACAAGGCCGCTCTGTTGAATAAGATCAGCCAGCTGCGGAACGGTATATCGGCGATAGTGATGAAGTTCGACATCGCGCGCACTCCATAGAAATTGAAAGGCAGGCACGAGCACCAGAACCAGCCCACCAGGGGCACACACCCGAGCGATTTCCTGTAGAGCGGCACGGTCGTTGGCAACATGTTCTACAACATCCTGTGTGACAATGAAATCAAAAGTTCCTGCTCCAAACGGTAACGCTGTGGCGTCGGCCACTCCAACGGAGCGAATGCCGCGTCGCTGACAGTATGGTAAAGTCCCCGCAAACAGGTCAACCCCAACGGCGTTTACAGGGGCACGGCGCATTAGATAGCTCAGCAACCCACCTGTACCGCAGCCAACATCAAGCACATTATACTGCGGCTGTGGTCGCTGATACTGTTTCCATAGTTGGGCAAATGCTTCGTGGCGCGCCACATAGCGCCAGTATGTCTCAGCCAGAGAATCAACCAGTTCATAAATATGCTTTTCCATAGGCGGGTTATTGCTGCTGAACGCAAAATCGCCCGCACTTGTATGTATATTTAATTCAGACACTATCTATTCCTCAATCGTAACACTACAGCTCACACATTCACTGAGGTTTGCGCGCAACTGCTAGCAGATTTTCGCGTAGTGGCAGTTTAACGACCATATCGCCAAAGATGCGGTGGGTAAGAGCAAACACAGGCGATAGCTTCTGGAAAAGCCCGCCTAAGGTTGTGCTATGTGTCATTGCTGTCAAATTGTGATATCGATCAAGACACTTTACGCCCACAACGTCAAGACCTGCTTTTTCAAGCAAGGTTGTGATGGTGGCGGGTGAGAAATAATAAAGATGCTCTTCGGGTTTAATCTGCAGCAAGCGACCCGCCCATCCCGCAATATCAGGCGTCGAAATAATTACAGCCCCGCCGGGCTTGAGGATATTCCGCACCACCCGCATCAAGGCCAGTGGGTCGCGCAAGTGCTCAATAACATCGCCCATGAGCACAATATCGAAGCTATTTGCAGTGTAGGTATTTTCATCTAGCGCGCCTGCCACAACATTCAGGTCGAGCTGTTCGCGGCAATAGCGCGCCGCATCGGCGTTAATCTCGACACCAAAGGTATTCCAGCCGCGCTCGCGGGCCAGCGCTAGGCACGTGCCGATGTTCGGCCCAATATCCAGCAGCTCGCCATACTGTGGCGAAAGTTGCCCTGCTAAATCAAGAATCGCGTTAAAGGTGCGCCGATCAGCTATCTCTACATCCTTGTAATATTGGATGCGCGAAGACTGACCACTGTTATAGTGCTGGAAGATATGCTCGGCATCGTGCCGAGGATTGACATACACTAGCCCGCAAGATGCGCACTGCACTACCTGCAATCCATCGCGCTCGGCAAACGGCTTTGTTTCTGCCGACTGGCATAGGTTGCAAGGCACTACTTCCATACCAGTATGTATTGATGATGTCATTATAGTTCCTTGGCGGTGTTTAGGCCGAAACCTCTTTTTCCTGGGCGGAGAATTCGGACGCGAGCGCAGCTGATTCATATCGCGCAAAACGTATACGCAGGATATCCTTCATGTTGCGCCAGTTACCGGCCACAATATCCAAGCGACTGTCACCATCATCGTGCCATCGCACGCCAACTTCCTTGATACGATATCCGCTACGTTTCGCCAGATACAGTATTTCGACATCAAACATATACCCATCAATGCGTTGGCGATTAAAAAGATCGTGTGCAATTGGGCCGCGGAAGAATTTAAAGCCGCACTGTGTGTCGCGAATCGACCAGAGGCCAATTGTCAAATGCATCGCGATCGCGAACGCGCGTGAGCCTAGGCGGCGGTATAACGGCTGAGCCACCTCAATGCGCGATTCGGCTAGGCCACGCGACGCAATCACCACGTCGGACCCCTGATCAAACCAGGGCAACAGCTTGGCCAGTTCTTCAATTGGCGTCTTATAGTCAGCATCCACAAAGCCAATGAGTTGGCCGCGCGCAAGCGCCACGCCCTTGCGAATACCAAGGCCTTTGCCACCACGCTCTGCGCTGCCGATAATTTTCACCCGTGCGTCACGCGCCGCGCGTCTGGATACTAGCTCGCGCGTGCCGTCGTTGCCATCGGCAGAAACAATAATCTCATATTGATAC
>LJCR01002380.1 GCA_001399705.1 Kouleothrix aurantiaca | reverse complement strand
GTGTTGTTGCTGATAGTGACTGCATGCATCTGGAAGTTGGCCGTGGCGGTGCCGGGCGTGCAGACACCCAAATACAGAATGCCGCCGCCGCCGCCGATGTTAGTGCCGCCCAGCGAGCGGGTGCTGTTGCCGCTGATGGTGGTGCTGTTAAAGGTGATGTTGGCTGTTCCGCCCGATTGCACACAGCCAAAGAACAGGCCGCCGCCCGCGCCGGAGTTGGTGCCGGTGCGGCTGGCGATGTTATTCTGAATGCTCGCCCCAGTGGCGCTGATCGTGCCACCATGGGGCAGGAAGATCGCCACGCCGCCGCCGTTGCCATCAGTTGTTTCGCAATTGCCGACGGTGGCATTACTCAGGCTCAGGCTGCCCGCGCCGCTGGTGCCGCCATCGAAATCGAAACAGCCGCCGTCGCTTTCTTGCGTGCTGAAGGCGTTGGGATTTTTACCGTTGCGGATGGTCAGGTTGTTGAGCGAAACGGCAAAGCCCGCCGCCGAGCCCAGCGGGTTGAACGAAAAAATGCGGTCGATTGCGGTGCCGCTGCTGGTGCCAGCCTGAATAATCGTGCTGGATGCCCCGGCGCCATTGATTGTGAGCGCGTCGGTCACGTCCAGGTCGCCATTGGCGGCGGTATTGTCCACGCCGCTGCGCGTCAGGGTGTAGGTGCCAGCCGGCAGGGTAATAATGTCGGCGCCGGCGGTGCTGTTCGCAGCGACAATCGCCTCGCGCAGCGAGCAATCGGCGTTACACGCGCCGTCGTTGGTGTCGGCGGTTTTGGTGACGGTGAAGGTGGCGGCCAGCGCAAGGTTGGGAACCACCCACCATGCCAGCAGCGCGGCCAGCAAGGCAAGCCGGCCAAGCTTCCAGCTCGAACGCCCCGTCAATATATGTTGCCGATCCATAGTTTCTCCTTTACGCTTGCGCCCTACGGGCGAGGCGGAAATTCGCCCTGGTAGGCAATGCAGAAGTTCAGCGCCAGGTAAGGCGGCAGGTTGGTATGCGGCTGATCGCCGCCGGTCAGGCCGATGGCTTCGGGGTTCATGGCCGCGTTTGGCGC
>LJCR01002378.1 GCA_001399705.1 Kouleothrix aurantiaca | reverse complement strand
TCATGACGGCGCGCCTGCAGCCGTGCGTGCTGCGCCTCTACGACGAAGCCTCGACCAGCTCGATGCTGAAGCGCGTGCTGCGGCTGGAACTGCAGGGCGCGTGTTTCATCCTGGGCTTCGACGGCTGGGCCGAAATCGCGGCGGCGCAGGAAGCGCGGGCGCTGGCGATCTGCGCCGAGCTGAGCGGGCAGGATCTTGGCCGCGAGCCGGGCGAGCACTGGTGGGAGCATCGCTACGATTTCTACTACCCGCCGCTCACGCTCTCGCTGCCTAAGATGTACGGCACCATCGAAACGGTCTGCACCTTCGACAAGATCGCGGCGGTGTACCGCACCAAAAAGCGCCTGATCGAAGAAGACTACGCCGCCTGGAACGCGCGCTACATTGCGCACTTCTCGCACTGGTTCCCATGGGGCGTGATGGTCTACGACCGCTTTGTGATCGACGAGCCGCCGGCCGACCCAAGCGAGGCGCTGCGGCTCCACAACCAGATCTGGACGGCGGCGGCGCGCGCGTCGCTGGCGGCGGGCGCGGTGCTGAACGAGCACCACGGCATCGGCTGGAAACTGGGCCGCCTGATGCCCGAGCTGTATGGCGCGGCCTGGCCGGTGCTGGGCGAAATCAAGCGCGTGATCGACCCGCAGAACATTATGAATCCGGGCAAATTAGGTTTCTCGTCGAATATGACAAGATGACACAGTGACACAGTGACAAGGTGATGTTTCAATCGCAACATTTCATCTTGTCACACCTTCATCTTGTCACACTAGCACATGACACCAATTGAAATAGTAAATCCTATAATCGAGACAACCGAATCCTGCCGCTTCTGTCTGATGTGCCGGCACATTTGCCCGGTCACGCGGGTGACGTTCAACGAGGCGACCTCGCCGCACGGCTGGGCGCTGGCGGTATCGTCGGCGCGGCGCGGGCGGCTCGAATGGGATGCCGACGCCGCCAACCTGCTCTACCAGTGCGCCGACTGCGGGGCCTGCCAGTCGTTCTGCGTGACCGACCAGCCGCTGCCCGACGCGATTGAGGCGGCGGCGGCATCCC
>LJCR01002377.1 GCA_001399705.1 Kouleothrix aurantiaca | reverse complement strand
GCGATGGGCCGCACGAACCTCGCGGCCTGCATCGCGGAAAGCCAGCCCGAGGCGCTGATCGGCGTGCCATTCAGCCGCTTGAGCAGGTAGGATTTCAGCACCTCGCCGACTTTGCCGGGCGTGACTGCCATGACCATGCCGCTGGTGAACAGCAGCGCGCTATCGGCCCGGCTGACGCCCTGGCCCATGGCCATGCGGCGCAGGTAGAAATCCCACTTCAGCCAGCGCAGCACGTAATTCGCCACCGTAAAGCCCAGAATAGCCGGCAGCGCCGCCCAGCCAAACGTGCTGAAGCTCTGCCCGACCTGCCCAATATCGCTGAGCAGACCAAGCACCACCACCACCGCCAGGCCAAGCAGCGCCGAAAGAATGATTTTGCCGCGAAGTTGTGCTATCAAAGGCTACTGACCACCGACCACCAGCCACTCACGAACAACGAGTGTCGCCAGTCGTCCATTATTGTTGATGCTGCACCAGTTCCACAAGCACACCCTGGCAGCTCTTCGGGTGCAGAAAGGCGACCAGCGTATTGTGCAGACCGGGGCGCGGCGTCTCGTCGATCAGCTGCACGCCACGCGCCTTCGCATCGGCCAGCGCCGCGACAATATCTTCAACCCGGTACGCAACATGGTGCATGCCCGGCCCGCGCTCGCTCAGGTATTTCGCGAACGATGCCTCGTCCGAAGTCGGCGCGATCAGCTCCAGCAGCATCCCGCCAACATGGGTCGCTGCCACGGCCATATGCCGCTCGGGCATAGCGATATGCTCCCACTCACTGACACCAAACGTCTGCGAGTAGAAAGCCACCGCATCGTCGATATTGCGCACGGCGAAACCGATATGATCCACTGCCGTAAACATCATAAACCTCCTGCTAATGCCATTGCTCTGGGCATGACTGTAGCAGTAACCAAGGCGGGCGCAGTGTACCATTCGCAACCAAAAGCGTCAATTGCGCAAGCCTCGATACGTGCGCACGCTTGGCGGCCCCGCCAACATCCTTTATCATGGCACGGCGTTCGAGCCAAGCAGTGAGCACAGTATGACCATCCTCGTTG
>LJCR01002376.1 GCA_001399705.1 Kouleothrix aurantiaca | reverse complement strand
GGCAAGGGCGCGGCGTTGGCCGGGCGCTGGTCGAGCGCGCCGTTGCGCACGTCGCTGCGGCGGGCATCACGATCGTCCATGTCGATTTCATGCCCGAGCATTCCGGCTTCTACGAGCGCTGCGGTTTTCAGATCGGGCTGGGCGGCATTCGCGACCTTGCGGCGGAACGTTCGCAGGTTTGAAGGTTGCAGGTTGCTGGAATGACGACCGACCACGGACGACCGACGACGGTGGCGTTTGTCCGTCCGGGCACGATGCATCCTGCCCGAACCAAACCGCAGAGGGTGCAAAGAACGCAGAGGGCGTGAAGATTTACGATTGACGATTGGTGATTTCTGATCGGGCAGCCCAACGAACGATACGTGCCCTTCGATACGCGGCTGCGCCGCTACTCAGGACGCAGAGGGTTTGCAGATCGCAGGTTATTGTTGCAGGCCCAATCCCAAACACCAGACCCTGAACCTTTTCGCAACATTCAACATTCAAACCTTGCAACCTGCAAACTCGCTCACCCTTTCAATCCTTCATCTTGTCATCGTGCCATCGTGTCACCCGCTCCACTAGCTTATGAACCACACCGAACCCCCCATCCTCGACATCCGCGACGTGCACAAAGCCTACGATGGCGCGCCCGCGCTGCGCGGCGTCAGTCTGCAGATTGCGCCCGGCGCGATCGTCTGCCTGCTTGGCCCGTCGGGGTGCGGCAAAACTACCCTGCTGCGCCTGATCGCCGGGCTGGAGCAGCCCGACAGCGGCACGCTCGCGTTTGAGGGCCGCGCGCTGGGCGACACGCCAACCCACCGGCGCGGCTTCGGCCTGATGTTCCAGGACTATGCGCTCTTCCCGCACCGCGACGTGGCCGGCAATGTCGCGTTTGGCCTGCGCATGCAAAACCTGCCGCCCGAGCGCATCGCCGCGCGCGTGGCCGAAATGCTCGAGCTTGTGGGCTTGCGCGGCTACGAGCGCCGCCGCGTCTACGAACTTTCGGGCGGCGAGCGCCAGCGCGTAGCCCTGGCGCGCAGCCTCGCGCCCCGCCCGCGCCTGCTGATGCTCGACGAG
>LJCR01002375.1 GCA_001399705.1 Kouleothrix aurantiaca | reverse complement strand
CCGCCGCGCCCATCAGGCGCGTGCCCTGCGCCGCGCGCAGCAAGGCCTGCGCCACCGGCAGATCGATCACCGGCACACCCGTCAGGTCGATAACAACCACGCGCGCGCGATGCTCGGCCACGCCATTCAGCAGCCCCTGCAAGATCAGCTCCGAGCGCGCCGCATCGATCCCGCCAATCAGCGGCAGCAGGAGCACACGTGCACTGAGCGGGATCAACGGCGTTGAGAGTTCTTTGAGGTGTTCGGCCTGCGCCTTGATCACCTGCTCCTGCAGCGCAAGGCGCTCGGCCTGGGCTTGCTGCTCGGCGGCGATGCGCAGCTCAAGCGAGCGCGCCATGTGATCGAAGCTCATGGCCAGGCGGCCGATCTCGTCGCCGCTGGCATAGCCCAGGCGCTGCTGGAAATCGCCATCGGCGATCTGGCGCGCTGCGCTGGCCATACGCTTGATCGGCGCGCTGATGATCTCGGCGATTGCCGTCGCCAGCACCAGCACAAGGAGCAGCAAGCCAGCAACGGTCAGCAGTGTATTTTCTAACGCGCGATTCACTGGCTCCAGCGCAGTATCGGCGTCCTCGCGCAGAACCAGATGCCACCCCAGGGCCGCCACTTCGGGAAATGTTGCCGTGACAGGTGCCATACTCACCAGCTCGTCGTGGCCGCGCACCTGAACGATTGCGAAGGTTTTACCCTGGGCAGTTTTCAGCGCCTCTATGCTAACGGGATCGATAGGGTCGGTGGCATTACTATTGATGAGCACCCGTTCGTTGGTTAGTAAGTCGGCGTGCCCGGCCTGCGCCGAATGGATGTTTTGCAGGCGCGAAATCAGCGCGGAAAGGCGATAGCTCGCACGAATGACGCCGATGACCTCTTTCGTTCCATGGCCATAGATCGGCTCAGCAATATCGATCAGCGGTGTTTGCTGATTCACCGGCAGGTCGGGCTGGCCAATAAAGCTGCCGCCGCGCCCATCGTTCCACGCCTTCTGCCACCATTCTTCGCCCGCCATCGAATACGTGCCGCTGCGGTCGCTGGCCCCCACCTGCACGCCGTAGCGATTCAC
>LJCR01002374.1 GCA_001399705.1 Kouleothrix aurantiaca | reverse complement strand
ATCGACGCCAACGGGCTTGCGCTCGACTACAAGAGCCAGCTCCAGCAGCGCATCCAGGCCGAGCGCAACATCACCCCACGCTACCATGTCATCGCCGAAACGGGCACCGACCCGCGGCGCGAGTATACGATGGCGGTGCTGGCCGGCGACGAGCAGCTGGGCGTTGGCGCCGGCCCAAGCAAGCAGGCCGCCGCGCAGGCCGCCGCGCGCCTCGCGCTGGAACAGCTTGATGCGGTGCGGCCGGCCTAGCGCAGCACAACCTTTCAAAAGGCCGCCAGGAACGATTGCCACGAAGTCACAAAGGCATGAAGGGCTTTCAGAAGTTCTACGATCTTGGAGTCGTCGAGTCTTTGTGGCAATTCATCCCTATTCGGCCTAGCGCAGCATGACACTCACTTCCATGCAACGACTTCTGATAACTGGCGGGGCGGGCTACCTCGGCGCCGAGCTGGCGCGGCAGGCGCTGGCGGGCGGCTGGCATGTCGCCGCGACTTTTTTCAGCACGCACCCGCCGCTCGCGCCCGTGGCGTGGCGGCAGCTCGACATCCGCGACGCTGCGGCCCCCACCGAAGCCATGGCCGAATTGCAGCCAGATGTGGTAGTTCATACAGCCTATCGGCAAAGCGGGCCGGATCTGTGGGCCACCACCGCTGGCGGCACTGCGAATGTAGCACGCGGATGCCAGGCAATCGGCGCACAGCTGGTGCACCTTTCCAGCGACGCGTTGTTCGATGGCGAGCTGCCGCCCGGCCAGCGCTACACCGCCGCCGACGCGCCCAGCCCGATCACGCCCTATGGCGAGGCCAAAGCCGCCGCCGAGCGCAGCGTCGAGGAAATCATGCCCGGGGCACTGGTGGTACGCACCTCGCTGATCTATGGCGGCGCGCAGCCCGGCCCGCACGAGCAGCTTGTGTTCGACGCGCTTGAAGGCCGCGCCGACGTGGCCTTCTTCACCGACGAGCTGCGCTGCCCGGTTGCCGTGGCCGACCTCGCGGCGGGAATACTGGAATTGCTTGCCGCCGGCCAGCGCGGGCGCGTGCATCTGGCCGGTCCGGCCACGCT
>LJCR01002373.1 GCA_001399705.1 Kouleothrix aurantiaca | reverse complement strand
GGCCTGCTCGCGCTGGTGCGCGCCGCCGAGGGCGGGCGCTGGCGCAGCTTTCTGACGCTGCCGCTGCGGCTCGCTGGCATCTACGTGTTTGGCTACGCCCTGGCCGCCGTGCAGCTTGCGCCGTGGATCGAGCTTGGGCTGGCCTCGCCGCGCGCGGCTGGCGCGACCTTTGAGTTTGTGATGGGAACGGGTGCGCACGGCCCTGACTGGCTCTTGTTCCTGTTTCCCTTTATATACGGCCAGATCGAGCCGCACCTGTTTGGCACTGTGCCGATGGGTATCAGCGCGGCCGTGCGCGCGTGGGAACACAGCGCGTATGTGGGCATCCTGCCGCTGGCGCTCGCGCCGCTGCGCGTGGCGCTGCTGCTGGCCAGCACGCTGCGCCGCCAGTTCAGCACGCGCTGGTTCACGCTCGTGTGGCTGCTGCTGCTGGCGCTCGCGGGCGTGATCATTGGCGCGGGCAAGTATTCGCCGCTGGCCGGGCTGGTGTATGCCACGCCAGTGCTCGGCAAGCTGCGCGATGTCGAGCGGGCGCTGGTGCTGGTTTCGTTTGCGCTGGCGCTGTTTGCCGCGTTTGGCCTGCAATGGCTGATTGAAACGCGCAGCGCGGGCGCGCGGCTGGTGGCGATCCTGAGCGCCATATTGATTGTGATCGCGCCCGCGTTCTGGCTGTGGTTTGCCGGCCGTCCCAATGCGCGCCCAATCCTTGGCGTCGAGCCTGCGAACATCCATCATCTAGTCGAAAGTCGATTGAGCGGGTATGTTCCGCTGGCGCTGGCGCTGGCGAGCGGCGCGCTGCTTGGGTTCTGGGCGCTGCGCCGGCCCGGCCCGCGCTCGCTGACGCTGGCGGCGCTGCTGCTGCTGGCCGACATGGGCGTGTACGCGGTGAGCTACCAGCCGCTGATGAATGCAGCACAGTTCGAGCGCCCGCCCGCGGTGCTGAGCGCGCTCCAGAGCGACGGGCAGCCGTTCCGCAAGGCGACGTTCCTGAGCGGCTCGAACGATATGCTCCCCGGCGCGGCGCAGGAAACGCTGGCGGTGAGCTGGGCGATGGCTTTTGGCG
>LJCR01002372.1 GCA_001399705.1 Kouleothrix aurantiaca | reverse complement strand
ACATGGCAGCGATCGAAGCCCTGCTGCGCAGCGCGCATGCGGGCCACGCAGTGGAGGTTGAACCATGAACGAGAATGAGCGAACGTGTTCGGTGTGCGGCAGCGCCGTCAAGCGCGTGATCCTGATCGAGGATCATGGCCCGGCCACCGGCGAAAAACCCGCAGCCATCGCGCCAGGGCACGCCCATCGCTCGCTCGACGTGGTGTATAACCAGCACTACCCCACCGAGGCGACGGCGTGCGTCGCGTGCGGCCATATCGACTTGTGGGTCGACCCAGAGTGGGTCGCAAGCCTTAAGTGAGCGCTGAGTGCTGAGTTTTGAGCTGATGCTTGAAACTCAAACCTCACAATTCAAAACTCAAACCTAATAAAGGAGAACACACCGCTAATGGCAACCAATTACGACATCAAGGATCTCAACCTGGCCGAGCAGGGCCGCAAGCGCATCGACTGGGCCGAGAAAGAAATGCCCGTGCTGCGCCTGCTGCGCGAGCGCTTCGAGCAGGAGCGCCCGCTGAACGGCCTGCGCGTGTCGGCATGTCTGCACGTCACCGCCGAAACCGCCAACCTGGCGCGCACCCTGGCCGCTGGCGGCGCCGACGTGGGGCTCTGCGCCTCGAACCCGCTCAGCACCCAGGACGACGTAGCCGCCGCGCTGGTGGCCTACGAAGAAATCCCGGTCTACGCGATCAAGGGCGAAGACAACCCAACCTACTACAAGCACCTTGGCGCGGCGCTCGACCACCAGCCGCACATCACCATGGACGACGGCGCCGACCTGGTGACGGCGATCCTGAAGCAGCGCCCTGAGCTGCTCGACGGCCTGCTCGGCTCGACCGAGGAAACCACCACCGGCGTGATCCGCCTCAAGGCCATGGCCGCCGATGGCGTGCTGAACTTCCCGGTGATCGCCGTCAACGACAGCGACACCAAGCACATGTTCGACAACCGCTACGGCACCGGCCAGAGCACGCTCGACGGCATCATCCGCGCCACAAACGTGCTGCTGGCGGGCAAGACCTTTGTGGTCGGCGGCTACGGCTGGTGCTCGCGTGGCATCGCCG
>LJCR01002371.1 GCA_001399705.1 Kouleothrix aurantiaca | reverse complement strand
ATTCACATCGCCGCCGCGCGTCTCGTAGGCAATCGCCAGGTTATCGACCTTGACGACCGGCTGATCCATTTTGCCAGGAGTGCGGATCATAGCTCTTCCCTTTGTCAGCGGCTGCCATGTTGCAGTCGGCACGTGGCAGTTGGCAGCGAGCTTCGTGAAAACCGATGCTGTACCTGCCAACTGCAGACTGCACGCTGCTACCGATACCGTCCTAGCTCTTCCTGAAGCCCATCGGCCAGCAGGTTCAGGCCCACCACCAGCATGGCCGTGGCGGCCGAGGCCCACAGGGCATCCCAGGGGTGGCCGGCCTGAATGAACTTGCGCCCGGCGTTGACGATGCTGCCCCAGTCGGGCGAGGGCGGCGGCAGGCCCAGGCCGAGGAAGCCCAGCGTGCCGATCGCGAACACCGCGTAGCCCACGCGCAGCATGGCGTCGATCAGGATCGGGCCGCGCGCATTCGGCAGAATTTCGACAAACATGATGTACCACGGGCTTTCGCCGCGCGTCTGCGCCGCCGCCACGTAGTCGCGCGTTTTGATGTCGAGCGTGAGGCTGCGCACCAGGCGCGCAATGCCCGGCGCGCCAGCGATGGTGATCGCCAGCACCACGTTCAGCGCCGACGGCCCGAACGCCGCAATAATCACCAGGTAGAGCAGAATTTGCGGGAAGGCCATCAGCGCGTCGAGCACGCGCATCACGATTTCGTCGACCAGCCCGCCATAGTAGCCCGCCACCAGCCCAAGCGTGCCGCCAACGATCAGCGAGATGCCGACGGAGATTGGCGCGAGCAGCAGAATGATGCGCGCCCCGTGGGCCAGGCGCGCCCACAGATCGCGGCCGAGGCGGTCGGTGCCGAGCCAGTGTTCAGCAGAAGGTGGCTTGAGGTTCGCGCCACGAAACTGCTCCAGCGGCGAGTAGCGCGCCAGCAGCGGCGTGGCCTGATAGTCGGAACCGCCGACCCAGCAGGCTGGCTGCACCAGGCAGTCGTCGGCGAAAAGCGCAACGATCACCCAGAAGCTGACCAGCACCAGGCCAACCCTGGCGGTGCGCGAGCGCGTCACGAG
>LJCR01002370.1 GCA_001399705.1 Kouleothrix aurantiaca | reverse complement strand
GGCCCACGCGCTCCGGCAGCGCGCTGTCGGTCAGCAGCGTCGCCGCCGAGCGCACAATCGGCCACAGCACGCGCTCCAGGCGCGGCGCGCTGGCCCAGCCCCAGCCGAAGCCGGCCGCGCCGGGCTGAAGCTCGGCGTGCGCCAGCGCCGCCGCCAGCTCGGTATTCAGTAGCGCCAGGTCGCCCGGCGCGGCCACTTCTCCCGCAATCTGCGCGACAAACACGCGGTAGCCTGCCTCGCGCAAAGCCGCCGCGCGCCGCCACACCTCAGCCGCGGCGCTTGGCTGCGCGGCAGCAAGCTCGGCAAGCTGCGCGGCTTCGGGCGCGCTCAGCAGACCCACTTCTTTTTCCCACGCCAGCAATTCTGCATACGAGCGCACCATCTCCAGCGGGTGGTCGCTTGCGTGCCAGTGGACCGTGTTTGCAAAGGCCAGGCACACTTCCTCGGGCACGGCTGGCGGCACGTTCATTGCCTCACCTCGTAACCATCAAAATGAATTTGACAGGTTACAGAACCATCAGGTATCCTGTAACCAGCATTTACATTATAGCAGGTTATGAGAGGAAGCACTATGCAGATCGCCATTCCGGCATTCGGGCACAACCGCAACTTCACAAAGCTCTGGTTCGGGCAGACAGTTTCGCTGTTCGGCTCGAACATCACCCTGCTGGCGCTGCCGCTGGCCGCCGCTACCCAGCTGGCCGCCACGCCGGTGCAGATGGGCCTGATGCAAAGCGCGCAGTACCTGCCGTTTCTGCTGTTTGGCCTGCTTGCGGGCGTCTGGGTCGACCGGCTGCCGCGCCGGCCGGTGATGGTAGTGGCCGACCTGGGGCGCGCGCTGGCGCTGGCAGTGGTGCCAGTGGCAGCGTGGGGCGGCTGGCTGAGCATGCCCGTGTTGTACGGCGTGACATTTGTGATGGGCACGCTCAACCTGTTCTTCGAGGCCGCCTACGCCGCCATTCTGCCCGCGCTGGTGCCCGCCAGCGAGCTTGCAGCGAGCAACAGCAAGCTGCAAACCAGTGCCGCCGTTGCCGAGATCACCGGGCCGGGGCTGGCCGGCTGGC
>LJCR01000236.1 GCA_001399705.1 Kouleothrix aurantiaca | reverse complement strand
TCTGGCCGAGGTAGCGAAAGCCCGGCGACAGGTTCATCACCGGCGTGCCGCTGGTCAGGCTCAGCACAACGCCGCGCGTGATACCCATAGTGCCGAGCGTCACCATAAAGGGCGGCAGGCCGGTGCGCCCGACCAGCAGGCCATTGATCAGCCCCACCAGCGCGCCGCTGCCCAGCCCGCACACCAGCGCCAGCGGCAGCGGCAGGCCCACATCCAGCGCCATCGCGCCGATCATGCCGGCCAGCGCCATCACCGCGCCCACCGACAGATCGATGCCGCCGACGATGATCACCATCAGCGCGCCAAACGCGGCGATCACATACCACGAAAAGCTCAGCGCGATATTCATGAGGTTGGTGGCAGTGAAGAAGGTGCTGGTGCTCATGCTCAGCAGAATGCCAAACAAGAACAGCAGCACCGCCACCACCAGCTCTTGCCGCTGGATCAGCGAGCGCCAGCCGCGCCGCAGCCCTCGCGCCAGCCGCGAGCGCGGCTCGCTCGGAATGAGTGTGGCGCTTTGCTGCATTGCCTTGCTCCTGGGGTAGTGGGGTGTCCACAGATTGCGCAGATTGCGCAGATGTAGATGTACTCTAAAAGCAATACTTTCAAATAAGGCAGCCAGAACGATTGCCACGAAGACTCAAAGGCACGAAGGTCTTCAGAATACATTGAATTCTTGGCGTCTTCGTGCCTTTGTAGTAATTTGATGGGTATTGCGCCTAAAGCATCATTTGCATAATCTGAGCAGCTCCTGTCACTCTGAGCGCAGCGAAGAGTCTCTTACAGAGCATTAAGAAGAGATGCTTCGCTGCTGCTCAGCATGACAACCGCTTACTAAAATCCCGCCCAATCGTCAATCGTAAATCCGAAATCGTAAATCGCCTAGCGGCTCGTCCGGCGCGTGTACACGTCGAAGATCACCGCCGCCGCCAGCACCGCGCCGCGCACGATGTACTGGTACGAAATGCCCACGCCCATCAGGTTCATGCCGTTGATCAGCGACGTCATCACCAGCGCGCCGATGATCGAGCCCGTGACGCGGCCCACGCCGCCCGCCGCCGACACGCCGCCCACATACGCCGCCGCAATCGCGTCCAGCTCGAACAGCGTGCCCGCCGTGGTTGAAGCGGAGGTGAGGCGCGCGGCGAAGAGAATCCCCGACAGCGCCGACAGCATGCCCATCGAGCCGAACACCGTGTAGAGAATACGCTTCACGCTGATACCGCTCAGCTCAGCTGCGTCGGGGTTGCCGCCGACCGCATAGATATGCCGGCCCAGCACGGTGCGCGTGGTGACAAAATGGTAGATGCCCACCACCAGCAGCATGATCACGGTCGTCCACGACAGGCCCTGGTAGGTCGCCAGCACCCACGTCACCGCGCCAATCAGCAGCGCAACAAACGCCATCTGCAAAATAAAGACGTCGCGCGGCATCACTTCGAAGTTGTAGGCTTGCTGCTTGCTGCGCCGGCTGGAAGCGCTGTAGATATACAGAATTATTGCCAGCACGCCCAGCACCAGTGTCAGCTTGTGCACGCCTTCCAGCACCCCGCCCAGGCCGGGAATGTCGGGGATGAAGCCGTTGCCCAGCGCGTTAAACGTTTCGTCCTTGATGATGATCGTGCCGGTGCCTTCGGTGACCTGCTGCAGAAAGCCGCGATAGATCAGCCAGCCGGCCAGCGAGGCCACAAACGAGGGGATGCCAAGCTGCGCCACCGGAAAGGCGGTGATCAGGCCGGCAATCAGGCCGAGGATCAGCACCATCGGGATGACCACAAAGACCGGCAGACCCCACGTGCTGAGCGCAATCGCGGCAACCGCGCCGAGGAAGCCGGCCAGAAAGCCGACCGACAGGTCGATCTGGCGGATCACAATCACCAGGGTCATGCCAACCGCCAGCACCGCAATGTAGCCGGTCTGGTTCAGCAGGTTGCTGAGGTTGCGCGCCGAAACAAACGTGCCGCCAGTGCGCTGCGCGAAAAATGCCATGATCAGGAACAGCGCAATGAACATGCCATACTCGCGGATGTTCTGCCGGAGCACCTTCTGGAGATTCTGCAAAAACGACGCAGGCCGCACCACAGTCTGCGCATTCTGGATAGACATCCTAGTCCTCCTCAGTTAGTTGCCAGGTGCATAATTTTTTCCTGGGTCGCTTCTTCAATCGGCAGCTCGCCAGTGATGCGCCCCGACGACACAATATACACACGATCGCTCATGCCAAGCACTTCGGGCAGCTCGGATGAGATCATGATAATGCTCATGCCTTGCTCGACGAGCTGGTTCATCAGGGTGTAGATTTCGAACTTCGCCCCAACGTCGATGCCGCGCGTCGGCTCGTCGAGAATCAGGATTTCGGGCTTGGCAAACAGCCATTTGCTCAAGCAGACTTTTTGCTGGTTGCCGCCGCTCAGGTTCGAGACGGTTTGCTCAACGGTGGGCGTTTTGATGTTGAGCGAGGTGCGGTATTCGTTCGATACCTTGACCTCGGCGTTGTTGTCGATGATGTTGTTGTTGGCAATTGCCTGCAGGTTTGCCAGGGTGATGTTGCGTTTCACATCCTGGATCAGGATCAGGCCATTGCCTTTGCGATCTTCGGTAACGTAGGCCACGCCGGCCTTGATCGCGTCTTTCGGCTTCTGGAAGCTGCGCTTCTTTCCTTTCACCACCAACTCGCCCTGCGTGCGGTAGTGTGTGGGGTTGCCAAACAGGCTGAGCGCAAGCTCGGTGCGGCCCGAGCCCATCAGGCCAGCAAAGCCAATAATCTCGCCGCGCCGGACGTTGAAGTTAATATTGCGCAGCACCTGCCGCCCAAGCGAGGGGTCGTAAGCGCTCCAGTCCCTGGTTTCGAGCACCACCTCGCCGATCTGCTTGTTCGGCCGGCTCGGGTAGATGTTCTCGATCTCGCGGCCAACCATGAACTTGATCAGCGTGGCCTCGCTTACCTCGCCCTTGTGCGCATCGAGCGTCACAATCGTCTGGCCGTCGCGCAGCACGGTGACCGAGTCCGCGATGTCGATCACTTCTTTCAGCTTGTGCGAGATCAGGATGCACGTCACGCCCTGGTCGCGCAGGCCGCGCAGCAGGTCGAGCAGGTTGGCGCTATCGTCCTCGTTCAGCGCGGCGGTCGGCTCGTCGAGGATGAGCAGCTTCACGTCGCGGCTGAGCGCCTTGGCGATTTCGACAAGCTGCTGCTTGCCCACGCCAAGGTCTTTGATCTTGACATCGGGGTTGACGCGCAGGCGCACTTTGGCCAGCATTTCGCCAGCGCGCTTGATCGTCTCGTTCCAGTCGATCACCGAGCCCTTGCGAATTTCGTTGCCGAGAAAGATGTTTTCGTACACTGTCATCTCGGGCACCAGCGCCAGCTCCTGGTAGATGATGGCGATGCCGGCGTGCTCGCTGTCGCGAATGCCGCGGAAGCTCTGCACCTGGCCGTTGTACAGAATATCGCCGGTGTAGGTGCCGTGGGGGTAGACGCCGCTGAGCACTTTCATCAGCGTCGATTTGCCGGCGCCATTTTCGCCGACGAGGCAGTGGATCTCGCCCTGCGCCACCCGAAAGCTGACGTTGTTGAGCGCCTTAACGCCAGGGAATTCTTTCGTGATGCTGCGCATCTCTAGAATCGGAGTATTCATTGCGAAGCTCGCTTTTTACTGACCACCTGCCCGCTGCGCCAGGCACACTAGGCAGCCGGTGCCAACCTTGGCACACTGGTGTCGAGAAACTGTATTATCGCGAATTCCGGGCAAGTCGGCAACTGCTGCTGCTTATAGAATGAGCCACAGAAGCCGCCGAGTGCACCGAGAAGCAATTGCTCAGTGTGCCCCGCCCCCTCTGTGGCTCATTCTATGGTGCGCCGCGTGAATGGTGTGCTGGTTTGGGTTCTTCCCCTCAGCCAATGCGAGGGGAAGAACCGGGGTCGCGGAGCGTGGCGCGCCTACTGCACGCCGGTGTAGTCGCTCGCCTTGTAGTAGCCCGAGTCGAACAGCGCGGCCTTGACGTTGGCCTTGTCGACCGAGACCACGGGCGACTGAATGGCGGGAACGTCGACCTTGCCGTTGTTGTACGAGCCCTTGGCGTTCGGCGTCTTGTTCTCGAGCAGCGCCACGGCGGCCGAGATCGCGTCGTTCACCAGGGTGCGCACATCCTTGAACACCGTCATCGACTGCTTGCCGTCGATGATGTACTGCACAGAAGCCGGGGCGGCGTCCTGGCCGGTGATCACGAAGCTCTTAACGTCCTTGTCGCCGGCGAAGGTGTCGCCGATGGCGCGGGCGGTGTCGTCGTTCGGGGCCAGCACGAAGACGTTGCCCTTGTCGGCGGCCTGCGCGGTGGTCAGGTTCGACTCAGCCAGCGTCTTGGCGGTGGCCGGCGCCCAGTCGGTCGTCACCTGGGCAATGATCTTGGCCTGCTCGTCGCGGCTCAGGTCTTTCTTGCTCTGGAGCGCAATCGCCTCGCTCGAGTTCTTGATCACGAACGTGCCATCGGCGACCTTGGGCTGCAGCACTTCCCACGCGCCCTGGAAGAAGATGAAGGCGTTGTTGTCGGTGGCGGCGCCGGCGTAGATGTAGAGCGGGTTGCCCTTGGTGGCGCCGGCCTTGTCGACCAGGTACTGCGCCTGCTGCGCGCCCACAGCGATGCTGTCGAAGGTCACGTAGTAGTCGACGGCATCGGTGTCGCGGATCAGGCGGTCGTAGGAGATTACCTTGGCACCACCAGCGCGGGCGGCGGCAGCCGTCGAAGCGGCGGCCGTGCCGTCAACCGGCGTGATGATCAGCACTTTGATGCCTTTGGTCAGCAGCGATTCGACGTTCGATTTCTCTTTGGCCGAATCCTTCTCGCTGAAGAGAATCTCTACCTGGTAGCCAGCCTTGTCCAGCGCTTCCTTGAAGCGGGCTTCGTCCTGCGTCCAGCGGGTTTCGTCCTTGGTCGGCAGCACGATACCAACGGCCAGTTTGCCGCCTGAGCCGGCGGCCGGGGCTGCG
>LJCR01002369.1 GCA_001399705.1 Kouleothrix aurantiaca | reverse complement strand
CCCCACGCCGGCCATTGATGCGACCAGGCAATCAAGCCATTGCGCAGATCGTCGCCCGCCACCAGCGCGAAGCGGAACAGCACGGCAATGATGCCAGCCGCCAGCCCAACCACCGCCGCGCGCGGAAACATGCGCCGCCGCTGCCGGCTCATATCGAGGTACTGCTGAATTTCCGAGCGCGCCTGCGCGGCCTCGGCCTGTGCTGTCGGTGTGCTGGATGTATTGCCTTGATTGGCCATTGTTTCTGCCCCGCTGAACGAAACCCCGCGCCACTATACCACAGCTCGATTGTGACCCATGGCACAAAAGCGGATCGAATTCACGAGCAGAGGAAATTGCTGTGCCGGGCACACGAAATAGGCTGCATGGCAAACCATGCAGCCCATCCAGATCATGCGGGAGCTGGATTCTTATTGCTGATCGAGCCAGGCGCGCAACGGTGGCAAGTGGTCGTCGTAGAAATGGTCGATTGAGTTGCCAAGCAGCATCTCGCCCAGCGACGCGTCGCCAAGCCAGGGGAAGCGCGCGGGCTCGGTCAGCTCCTCGTCGCTCAGTTCACCCACCGCCGCTTCGAGCTGCGCCATAACCGTGCGCGAGTCGTTCAGCACCGCATCGAGCGGCCGGTCGCGGTTTTGCTCGTAGATCCAGGCGTTGATGGTGTCGTCGTTCAGCTCGGGCAGATGCATCCAGGGCGCGGGTGATGGGGCTTCGCCGCGCCGCGCCGCCTGCAGGCGCGCAACGCCACGCTGCTGCCAGGCCGTCATATGCGCCACAACGTCTTTGAACGTCCAGTTGTCAGTCACGCCGGGAGTTTCCATGCGCGCCGGACCAATGTCGGCCAGTAGCGACTCCCAGTCGGCGCGCTGCTGCGCCATGCGTGCGAGCAGGCCCGCCCGCGTCATCGAGCTTTCCATGGGTTGGCTCCTTTCTTGTGCGCTTGCTTGCTACCTGCTATACTTGTTTTGGCGGTAAGACAATACCATGGATATTCTTACCAGTCAAATTTGTTTTGCTGGTAGATTGCGATGCATAATGAGTGATGCTGCGATACAAAGCGGCGAGCTGGCC
>LJCR01002368.1 GCA_001399705.1 Kouleothrix aurantiaca | reverse complement strand
CGCCGATCGTCGGCAGGCAGATTGGTGTTCAGATCGGGCTGGTGCCGATCCTGCGCGCCGGCCTGGGCATGGTCGACCCGATCATCGACCTGATCCCGACCGCGCATGTCTGGCACCTCGGGCTCTACCGCGACCACGCCACGCTGGAGCCGGTGACCTACTACAACAAGCTGCCGCCCGAGGCCGAGGTCGATCTGTGCCTGGTGCTCGATCCGATGCTCGCCACCGGCGGCTCGGCAATCGCCGCCGTCGATATTCTCAAGCGCTGGGGCGCGCAGCAGATCAAGTTCCTCGGCCTGATCGCCGCGCCCGAGGGCGTGAAGGCGCTTTCCGAAGCGCACCCCGACGTGCCCATTCACCTCGCTGCCCTCGACGAGCGCCTGAACGACAAGGGCTACATCCTGCCCGGCCTGGGCGACGCGGGCGACCGGCAGTTTGGGACGGGCTAAGTATGACACGGTGAAAGGGTGAAAGGGTGAGGAGGTGTGACCCCTTCACCCTTTCACCCCTTCACTCACTCAAACACAGAACAACTATGCCACTATTGATTGCAGCCTTGCTGGTGTTGACTTTTTTGGTGGCTTTCGCCACAACTGCGCTGCTGATGCCCGGGGTGATGCGCCTGAGCGAGCGGCGCGGCTGGGTGCAGCAGCCGGGCGGCCGCCGCCTCCACGCGCGCCCAACCTCGAACATTGGCGGGGTGGCGATCTACGGCGGCTTTGTGGCGGCCATGCTGCTCACCTTCGCGTTTGAGCCACTGCTGCCGCGTTCGGGCTTTGAGCGCCTGCGGGTGCTGCTGCTGCTGGCCGGCGGCACGCTGCTGTTCCTCGTCATGTGGCGCGACGACGTGGTGGAATTGCCGCCCTTGCCCAAGTTCGTGGCGCAGGTTGCCGCCGCGCTGATTGCCGTCGGGCCATACCTGTGGGATCACACGCGCTACCCCGATGTCGAGGGCCAGCTGACCGAGGCGCGCGGCATTGTGCTCACGGCGTTCAAGTTCCCGTTTGTAAACCAGATCAACCTGTGGGATCTCAGCCCGTGGCTGGCGATCATTGCCACGGTCTTCTGG
>LJCR01002365.1 GCA_001399705.1 Kouleothrix aurantiaca | reverse complement strand
GTGGTGGGCGGCAAGGCCTATGCGAGGTGGCCCGGCCTGCACGCCGAGCAGCTGTATGGCCCGGGCGATTTGCAGGTGACCACGGACTTCCGCGATGTGCTGGGCGAAATTGTGGCGAAGCGCCTGGGCAACCAGTCACTCGGCGATGTGTTCCCCGGTTTCGCTACGTTCAACTTTCACGGGATTGTGCGCGAAGGGTAGCGTATCGTGACGAAACTTCGCTGTGGGATATAACCAAAGACGAAGGACGAAGAACGACGCTGGCTTCATCCTTCCAAATAAGGCGGCCAGGAACGGTTGCCACGAGATCGAAGGTGCGAAGGGCATCAGGATGCTACAAAACTCAGTTCCTTTGAGTCTTTGTGGCTAATGAAACGGAAATCGGGAAAGACGTACTGCACAGCCACTCTGGCCCTGCGCCGGCATATGGGTTGGGTTGGCGTTGCCACGCGCACAGACACATTTCTGCGAAACGCTTTTTTCTTCTCCTCCCGGCACGCTGGTTGCTATATGCGCTAGGCGGACGGGTACACTTCGATATCACAGGCTCGGTTGGCCTTTATCCTGCGACATTCGGCTTCTATTTGACAAAGAAGTCGATTGTGAGATAATACACACGGTCAATTTCCTGGTAGATGTCTAGAACAAAGGAGTTGATGAATGAAGCTCAACGGACGAAAATGGCTGGCTGGTGTGGCGCTGGCGAGCGCCCTTGCCCTGGCGGCTTGTGGTGGCGGTAGCGGTGGCACGGGCGGCGGCGGCGAAGGCGGTGCTTCGAGCGTGAATGTTTCGACTGCGGGCGAAGCGCTGCAGTTTGCGCCGGCCAACCTGACGGCCAAGCCCGGCGATGTCAAGATTACCTTCAAGAACGGCTCGTCGGCCCAGAAGCACAACTGGGTGCTGGTTAAGGGTGGCGACGACGTGGCGGCGAAGGTAGACGAGGAAGGCGTTGCCGCTGGCGATGCCAAGGGCTACCTCCCCGACGACAAGGCCAACATCCTGGCTAACACCAAGCTGGTCGATGGCGGCGCGACCGATTCCGTGACGGCCAAGCTCGACGCTGGCACCTAC
>LJCR01002366.1 GCA_001399705.1 Kouleothrix aurantiaca | reverse complement strand
CGCGCGGAAAATCGCGCTCCAGCATGCGGCGCGTCGCCACCGACGGGGTGATGATCTGCGCGGCCGGGATGTGAATTCCCATGCCGGCCAGCTTGGTTTCGTACTGCGCCGGCGTCAGGGTGGAATTGTTCGTTACGCAGGCGTAGCGGATGCCGCGCTGCGCACACAGCGCCAGCAGATCGTTGACGCCGGGCAGCGGCTGCGGGCCGCGGTAGATCACGCCATCCATATCCATCAGGATGGTTTGGAAGCGTCCCAGATCAAGCACGGCAGCACCTTTCCAGCATATTAGCGCGGATCAAGCGTTTTCTGCATCAGCACATTGGTCACTTCGTAGCCCAGCTTGGCGTAGAGCGCCTGCGCGGCCTGGTTGTGCCCGAACACATGCAGGCGAATGGCATGGAGCCCCAGCGCGCGCACATACGGCTCCATCGCCAGAAATGCCTGCGAGGCGTAGCCACGCCGGCGGTATTGCTCATCGACGATCAGGTTATACACAAACGCCACACGCTTGCCGGCGCTTTCGCGCACGGCAAACCACAGCATTCCAACGCCGGTTTGTAGTGCTGAATCGTAGATGGTGAACAGGTGATGGCCGGGCGACGCAACACCATTCGGCAGCAGATCGGCAAACTCAGCTGCCGAGCGCTCGAGCGCGCCTTCGGCGGCCCAATCGCCGGCCTGCACATGTTCGTTTGCGTAATCGGCTACAGCAAAAGCCAGAAAATCGGCGTACTCAGCATCGGTCATTGGCCGCAGCTCAACCATCACCCTCCCCCTTCCCTACATCCGCTCGGGCACGCGCAGGCCCAGCAGCCCAAGGCCGTTGCGCAGCGCCTGGGCCGTCGCCGCCACCAAGTGCAGGCGGGCCGCGCGCAGCTCAGGCGTTTCGGCCTTGAGCACCGAGCAATCGCGGTAGAAGCCGGAAAGCGCACGCGCCATGTCGTAGCACCACTCGGCCACAACAAACGGCGCATAGCGCGCGCCGGCCTCGCGCACCGCGCCGGGCAGCTTCGCCATCTGCTTGAGCACGGCCTGCTCGGAAGGATGCTGGAGCAGCGCGGCGTTGTA
>LJCR01002367.1 GCA_001399705.1 Kouleothrix aurantiaca | reverse complement strand
GGGCTGCGCATCAGCGCTTCCATATCCAGCGTTGGGTAGACTTCCAGCCCATACGACTCGATCCACGCCGCAAAGTTCGCACCCGCCAGCAGGCGCACGCCGTAGCCGGCCGCCCGCAGCGCCACGCCAAGCGCGAGCATTGGCTGAACATCGCCACGCGTTCCCGAGGCAAATAGCACAATTCGCACAAATCCTCCACTCGCTGTTCAGATTTTCAATCTTTCTGCCATTTATATTAATAGAATGTAGTACGCAAGCAAAATTCAGAAATACCCATACCAAATATGCATGATCACTTCAAAATTGTCAGGCTGAGCCCTTCGGCTACGCTCAGGATACATTCTGCGAAGCATCGCTCCGCGCTTTGAATAGGAGATTCTTCTGTGGACGGTTTTCCGCCCGTAGCGCGGAAAACCGTCCACAAATGATCATTTTTACTTTGCTGCCGCAGACGAAAAGCACAGCGCTGGTTTGCCAAATAGCGTATCTGCATTGAACAGCGGGCAGCAAAGGCTGGAACCCGAAACACAGCACAGGGGCCGCGTCGAAAGACGCGGCCCCTGTGCTGTGAGGAAGCAGGAGGTTTTTAGAATGGGATGCCGCTCGTCAGGGTCGTCCAGCGTACTGCCGAGTGGCCATCCGCGCCATACGGCCGGCGCTTCTGGATGATCGGCTTGTAGGCCGGGTTCTGCCAGTGCTGGTAGGCAAGCTCCCACAGCGGGTGGATGCTGCTGGATGCGCCTGTCGCCCACGGCCACGCGCTCGGGTTCAGCACATACGGCGTCACGTAGTCCACCGCCAGCTTGAAGCGACCATAGCTCCACAGGTCCACGCCGCGCCGCTCGGCAATGATCGCCGCCGCGATTTTGTAGTCGAGCGCTTCCTGCGTGTAGTTCAGGCCACTGGTGCCACGGCGGGTTTCCTCCGGGATGTGGCCGTCGGCGGCGATCAGGTCAACCAGCGACTTCCACTTGGCGATGGCCGCCGAGAAACCGGCTGCGTCGCCCAGGTAGTCGGTCACGGCGATGCGCAAGAACGTGCCGGCGTCGCCCCAGTTGTTGTTGCGGGTCG
>LJCR01002364.1 GCA_001399705.1 Kouleothrix aurantiaca | reverse complement strand
AGCGTGACGATGATTGCGGGCACTTTGCCGTAGGCCACCAGCAGGCCGTTCAGCACGCCCATGAGCGCGCCCACGCCCACCGCCATCAGCACGGCCAGCAGCGGGGCCATGTCGTTATGGGCGGCGAGCTGCGTGCCCACAAAATAGGCCGTGAAGCCAACGATCGAGCCGACCGACAGGTCGATATTGCGCGTCAGCACAATCAGCGTCTGGCCCACAGCTACAACCGCCATGATCGCCGCGCCGGTGGAGATGCGCGTGAACGTGCGCCCGCTGTAGTAATTGTCGATCTGCGATCCGAAAAACAGCACCGCCGCGATAATGATCAGCACCAGGCTGAGCTCGCGTACTTGCTCGGGGCGAAACATGCGCCGGATTGCGGTCATAGCTGTACCTTAATGAGTTACATGTTTTCACGTTTGAACGTTGCAGGTTGGTGGAACGACGACCGGGAATTCACCACAGAGACATAGAGGCACGGAGGTTTTGGAGTTGCATGTTTGAAGGTTGGCAGGTTTGAAGGTTGCAGGTTAAGACACACTCAAAACTCAACATTCAACATTCAAAACTTGCAACCTGCAACCCGCTCGCTCACCCCGTCACCCTTTCACCCCTTCACCTTGTCACACATTCACGCCCGCCGCCTGTCCCATCGCCGCTGTCATCACGGTTTCCTGGCTGGCCTGCGCGCCGTCGAAAATACCCATCTGGCGGCCTTCGCGCATCACCAGAATCCGGTCGCTCATTGCCAGCACCTCGGGCAGATCCGACGAGATCAGAATGATGCCCAGGCCCTGCGCGGCCAGCTCGCCAATGATCTGGTGTACTTCGGCTTTTGCGCCCACGTCGATGCCGCGCGTTGGCTCGTCGAGGATGAGTAGCTGCGGGCGGGTGTTCAGCCACTTGCTGAGCATGACCTTCTGCTGGTTGCCGCCCGAGAGCTTGCCGGCCTCCAGATCGACCGAGGGCGTGCGGATGGCGAGACGCTGGCGGTACTGCTCGGCCACGGCGTCTTCTTCGCTGCGCTTGATCAGGCCCAGCGCGGAAAGGTAGTTGCGCAGCGAAGAAGAC
>LJCR01002363.1 GCA_001399705.1 Kouleothrix aurantiaca | reverse complement strand
CCACACCCATCCACCAGCCGCCCCGATTATACCTGCCGTGTCCCGGCGCGCAAGCCTGCGGCGGTTTCGGGGGCATCTCAGATTATGAGCGATTGAACCTCAATTGAGTTGTGCTATAATAGCCTCCGCGCTGTCCAGTGTAGTATCTTGGCGTTTGCAAACGGCAAAACCTACATCAAAGGATATTGGCGCGCTGGTGCATATGCGAGTCCTCCACATTGTCGAGGCAACGATCGCCGGAGTTCGCACTCACGTCCAGGCATTGGCAACCGGGCTGGTCCAGCACGGTGTTCAGTCCGAGGTTGCCTGCCCGCTTCGCCGCCAGAACTCCTTCGGCGATGAACAATTCGTCGAATATCTTACCAATGCTGGTATCCCAATCCGGCCGGTAGCCATGCAGCGTTCGATCGACCCTCGCTCGGACGCAGCCGCATTGCACCGGCTTATCGCGATTCTGCGCAGCACCCCCTACGATCTCGTGCACCTGCACAGCTCCAAGGCGGGCTTTCTGGGTCGGCTGGCGGCGCGCGCCAGCGGCAGCCGCGCGGCGGTAGTGTACAGCCCGCACGGCCTGGCGTTTTTGGGCGCGGGCAGCGCAGCAAAGAACCAGCTTTTCTTGCAGCTCGAGCGGCTGGCCGGGCAGTTCTGCGACCGGATCATCGCCGTGTCGCCCAGCGAGCGCGGCCTGATCATCAGCCATGGCCTTGCGCCAGCCGAGCGCGTGGCCTGTATTCCCAACGGTGTTGCCGCGCCAAAGGTTCCCGCCAGCAGCCGCGCGGCGGTGCGCGCTGAGCTTGGCATCCCGGCCGGCGCACCGCTGATCGGCACGGCAGCCCGGCTGGCGCCGCAAAAAAATCCTGGCCTGTTTGTTGCTGCTGCAGCGTTGGTTTTGCAGCAGCAGCCGGCGGCGCATTTTGTGTGGTGCGGGGGTGGCGAACTGATGGCAGAAGCACGGGCAGACGCTGAATCGCGCGGCATCGCGCATGCGTGCCACTTCCTCGGCCACCGCGACGACGCAGCCGCAATCGTCGCCGCATTCGATCTGTTCTGGCTCACGTCACGCTATGAAGG
>LJCR01002362.1 GCA_001399705.1 Kouleothrix aurantiaca | reverse complement strand
GGTGCGCGAGGGCGAGAATGGCTTTCTGTTCGCGCCCGGCGACGCCGATGCGCTGGCTGCCGCGCTGAGCCGCGCCCTCGCGCACACGGACCTGCCCGCGCTAGGTGAGGGCGCCTTAGCAAGCGCGCGCGCCTTCGACTGGGAAAACATCGCCGCGCAAACTGTCGCCGTCTATCGCCGCGCCGTGAGCTAATACGCCATGCCTGACACCAACGCCGAAAACCCGCTCGTCTCGCTGATTGTCGTCACCTACAACAGCGCCGCGCTGCTGCCCGAATGCCTGGGCGCGCTCGCCGCCACGCGCTACGCGCCATGCGAGCTTCTGGTGGTCGACAACGCCTCGGCCGACGGCACCGCTGCCCGCGCCGCCGCGCTTGCGCCCGACGCGCAGGTGCTGGCCAATCGCGAGAACATCGGCTTTGGGCGGGCCTGCAACCAGGGCGCGGCGGCGGCGCGTGGCGAATTGCTCGTGTTCATCAACCCCGATGTGCGCGTGACGCCGGAATGGCTCCACATGTTGGTTGAAGATATGCGTGATACGCCCGATGCAGGGCTGATTGCGCCCACCACGCTCTACCCCGACGAAGCCCCGCCGCAGGTGCCCACACGGCTGGGCGAAACAGCCGCTCTTCCCGGCGCGGCGCTCATGGTTCGGCGGGCGGCATGGCAGCAGCTCCGCGGCTTCGACGAGCGCTTTTTTCTCTACTGGGAAGATACCGACCTGTGCTGGCGGGCATGGCTGCTCGGCTGGCGCGTGCTCGAAGACTTCGGCGCACTGGTGTATCACGAGCGCGGCGGCAGCGCGGGCGGGCGGCGCTGGGACGACGAAACCACCAAAAACAGCCTGCGCACCTACCTCAAAACCATGCGCTGGCGGCGGATCGTACCGTTTGCCGCCGCGCTGGCGTTCAAAACCATGGCAAAGATCGTGCGCTTCCGCCAGCCGGCTCTGCTCGGCGCATGGGCCTGGAACGCCCGCCACCTGGGCGAAACGCTGGCACTGCGCCGCGACCTGGCGCGCATGCGCAGGGGCAGCCCGGCCCGGCTTGAGCGCCTGATCGACATTCACACCG
>LJCR01002360.1 GCA_001399705.1 Kouleothrix aurantiaca | reverse complement strand
GATCCAGCAGGTTCGCGCCCGGCCCGATAGCCCGTTCAAGCTCGAACAGCTCACCAGCCTGTATGTCGATACCAGCGGGCCACGCCCGGTGCTCTACATGGTGAACGGCAACCAGATCCTGCGCGGCACCATGCCCGACCGGCCGCGCCCGCTGTCGGTGGGCACGCCCACGCCCGGCGGCTCGCCCGCGCCAACCACTGCGCCCACCACCGCACCATAGCGCCGCGCGCCAGCTCCCAAGCTAAGCGCGCTCCAGCGCTGCGCGGAGCCGGTTGAAACCTTCCGCTCGCCATAAATCCCGGTCAGGAAACTGATCCCGTGCGCGCCAGCGCATGGTCGTGAACCCGGCCCACATCAGGGCGCGAAACTGCTGAACCATAGCCTGGTTCACACCCGGGTAGCGCGCCGCAGCTTCTTCGGGCAGGAACGCAATGTCGTACTCGACTGGCCCGCGCTGGCAGGTGTGGAAATCGATAAAGCGCGGCCCGCTGCTGGTGCTGAGCAGGTTGCCGGGGTGCGGCTCGCCGTGCAAGAGCTGATCGGCCGCATTCGGCTGGCCAATCGCGCTTCGTATTCGATGCAGTGCGGTGCTGAGGAATTCGCGGTCGGCGTGGGCAAGATCTGGGTTCTGCTCGGGGTTTTCTAGCTCAGCAACCCAGGCGGTGATTCGCTCACTGATGTGTGGAGCAGCCAGATCGAGCTGGCGCAGGCCGTTGTGAAGCTGAATAAGCGCCTCTGCGTAGTCGGCTGGCGCGATAGCTCCCATCGGTTCGTAGTAGCGCCACAGCGTGAGCGCGAAGCCGTCTTCCACATACACGCGCGACCCTGCCAGTGGCTCAAGCGCGCCAACCGGGCTGCCGGTTTCGGCAAGGCGGCGCGCAACCGCTGCTTCGAACCGGAACTCATCTTGGCATGGCTGTGGCGCGACGCGGGCGAGCACATCGCAGGGGATGAGGCGCACCGCGATGCGGTCGGAATTGTAAATGACGACCGTGTCGGCAACTTCGAGGCCAAGCCCACGCGCAGTTGACCGGGCGGCCGCAACGGCGCGCCGGGCCTGAGTTTCTTCCATGT
>LJCR01002361.1 GCA_001399705.1 Kouleothrix aurantiaca | reverse complement strand
GCACAATCGGGTGAGCGCGGTGGAGCGAAAGGCTTTGCTCCAGGCGCGCGCCCTGCAAGGGTTCGGCTGGCTCGCGGCTGATGTCGCCGAGAATGGGATAGATGCGCTCAAGCGGCTGGCCGAGCGCGGCGCTGGGCTGCCATTTGGTCAGGCGTGATGCCTCGGCATTCAGGAACGTCACCTGGTTTTGCGCATTCACGACGATTACAGCATCGCCAATGCTGGCCAGGGTGCTGGCCTGCAGCTGCTGGGTATCGAGCGCCTGCTGGCGTGCACGGTGCAGCCCCTGGCTCAGCACGCTCACCAGCACGCCTTCAAGCAGCAAGCTCAGCCACGCAACCATGGAGGAAAGATACGGGGGAACAGGAAAAAGAACGTACAGGCTCACAGCGGCTGCCAGGAGTGTTGCGAACAAACCCGGCCAGAGCCCGCCGAGGTATGCCGCCACAAGAATTGGCGCCAGAAAAATTTCCAGCAGCGGCTCACCAGCATTGAGGCCCAAAAGTCTGCGCGCCAGCCACATGGCGGCGGTCAGCACCAGCACCAGGCCATAAATCAATGCAGCGCTCATCGGCGCAGCGGGTGCGCCGAGGGGCAGGCGCGGCGTGGGGCGTACATGCCTGAGCTTATCTATCATGCGTTGTATCATTGTAATTGAACAGTATGGAAAGCATATGCAACTCGCCCAAAGGCGGCAATTTGGCAGGCAAAAACCCCGGGCATCTGCTGAGCAATTCTGGAAAAAGTGCCTATGCCTCCCTGGTTTGCACGCGACAGGCCATGAGATCATTCAGAACAGGCACCAGATCGATTTGCAGCCGATCTTTGTCGACAAAGGCGGTAGCGCCGGCCGCCAGGGCAGCCTGGGCATAGCCAGCCGAACCGAGCTGGCTCATTGCAACGACATGCTGCGCGCCGCTCTGCCGCAGCTCGGCGATCAGCGCAAGCGCGGCGACAACCGGGCCACTCAATCCCACCAGCACCACCTGCGGCCTAGTTGCGGCCGCCAGCGCCAGCGCTTCGTCCGGGCGCGCCGCGCCGGCCACACACACGCGCCCGGTGTGGGTTTCCTGC
>LJCR01000237.1 GCA_001399705.1 Kouleothrix aurantiaca | reverse complement strand
GGCGGGCCGGTCGTGAAGATCTGGTCGATCAACGGGCCGACCAGCGCAGCATTGTAGGGCAGCAGCTCTTCGATCGTGTGGTGAAGATGCGCGCTGGTGGGGATGCCATTGATCTCGGCCAGAAAGTCATTTATTTTGACGTAGCGGTGATCGCGATCAAAGAAGGCCAGCCCGATTGGCGCATTGTCGAGCAGCGAGTCAAGCCGGGCGCGCTCGGTTGCAAGCTGCGCAGCCATATCGGCGAACGAAAATTGGGTATATTCCACCGTCGCATTATCGAGCGCCAGCAGCAGCAGCGGCGGCGCGCCGGCCTGTGGCAGCACGCGCGCGTTGACACGAACGCGCCGGCCCTGTGCGTCGCGTGTTTCGGCGCTGGCGGTGGAGCCGGGTGCGCTGCGCGCCTGCCGGATCATGTGTGCAATTGCGGGCGCGTCCCAATGCGCGCCGTGCAGCTCGTAGAGATGCTGGCCGGGCTGCGGCGCGGGCTGGCCGCCCACGCGTGCGAATGCCGCATTGCTGGCAAGCACCTCCCCTTGCTCGTTCAGCACTAGCATTGGCTCGTGGGCAACCGCAAAAAAGGTTTCTATCAGGGCCGGCAGTTCCGCGTGGCGCGCGGCCGGCCTCTGAGCTGCGGTATTGTCAGACATAAACTCGTAATTGGTCGTACTTGTTCAATTTGCCAGATCTACTGTAATGCAAGTATCGCGCCAGGGCTGTGTTGAGTTAGCAGGTTGGGAAGTTGAAGGTTGGAAAGTTTGAGTACTACTAAATAGTCTGGAAATTAAGTTATTTCATACAACTGGCAAGCTTCCAGGAAGCTAATCTGGCTACTAGATTGAAGCAAACTGGCTTGAGCTTCCTGGAAGCTGCGTGTAAGGGAATTTATTTTCCAGAGCGCTGAGCCCTTCGGCTACGCTCAGGATACACTCCGCGAAGCATCTTTCCAGGGTCTGAGTAGGAGATTCGTCACTCTGCTGGCGCTCCGTTCAGAATGACAAAACAAAGTAGTTACCCGAACTTGGTATAACATGCAAACCTGCAACCTGCAACCTGCAAACCTGCAACCTGCAAACCTGTAACCGGCAAACCTGCTCACTCAACCGCTTCTACAGCGATGCGGTGCCAGGCGTTATTCATGTAGCCCTTGAAATTCCACACCTGGCAGATTTCGGAGGGCTGTGTTTGCGCCGCCGAATCCCACGCGCGCACCGCCAGCGTGTGCCGGCCGGGCGGCACGTCGATCCGCGCCTGCCAGAGGCGCCACGCCCAGCGCTCGGGCTGGCCCAGCAGTTCGGCCTGCTGCCAGCACGCGCCGCCATCGGCCGACACTTCCACCCGCTCGACGAGGCGCTCGCCGCCGGCGTAGGCGTAGCCGCGCAGCAGCACCGGCCCGGCTGCCAGCTTTGCGCCCGTCGCTGGATCGCAGATCACCGAGGTCAGCGATTGCTCGCCCAGCATCATGCCGCCCTGCCAGTCGACGTTCTGCGCCGTAATGTCGGTTGGGAAGAGCTTGTAGGCGTGCGCCTGGAAGTAGTTGTCCGACGGTTCGGCCTGCAGCGTGATCGTTTGGAGCCACTTGACGCTGCGCGCGCCAATATAGCCTGGGGCCACCACGCGCAGCGGGAAGCCATGCTCGGCTGGCAGCGGCGCGCCATTCATCGTATCGGCCAGCAGCACCTCGGGCGCGAGCGCCTTGGCCAGCGGCAGCGAGCCGCCAAAGCCGAAGTGCCGCCCGCTGCGCTCAACATCATCGCTGCTGGTGAAGGCCACGTGCGTTGCCCCGGTGTCGATGCCAGCCGCACGCAAAATCTCGCGCAGCGGCACGCCTTCCCAAACCGCACTGCTGATCGCCTCCGCACCCCAGGGCAGCTCGCCGGGCGTGGGTGCCACGGCGCTAAGCTCGTCGCGGCGGTTGCCGGCACACTGCAGGGTTGCGGCAACCGATGCGCGCGGCAGCCCGCGCAGGTCGGCAAGCGCGAGCGTAAGTGGCCGCTGCACCATGCCGCCGATTTCCAGCCGAAAGACGGCCGGGTCGATCTGCGGGATGCTGCCGTGGTTGCGCACAAAGAACAGATCGTTTGGCGTCATGGCTGTTGCTGCCAGCGCGGGGAGCGGTGGCCCGCCGTTGAGTGGTTCCTGCGAGCGGATAATGAAATTGGCGTGTTTGCTACTCGCTTGGTCGCTCATGCTTCCTCCAGCCAACACACAGCCCCGGCTTCGCCGCCAGGCGTGCACATGCGCCTGCTCTGGCGCGCTGCTGATTGTAACAACGACCGAGCGCTTCGGCAAATAGGGCGGTGCCCACACGGGCGATTGGGGCGTTGGCAGCGTGGAGGATTTAGTGCGTTTCGGAGATTGGGATGTGAAGATCGGCGAGGAAGGAGTGAATTTCGGGGGAGGCGGGAAGGACGATCAGGCTGCGCCGGGCGGCGTGCCCGATAATAATGTGGTACGAACGCTCGCCGCTGCGCTGCTGCGACCAGGAAAGGCGCGCGAGCACCGGCGCTTCGATCTGCCAGCCCTCGGCCAGCATCGCGCGCAGCGCGTCGAGGCTGCGCGGCAGTTCGGGCCGCAGTGGCGGCAAACGATCACCAGGCGGAATGCTCAATCTCATAGCTCATGCGCTCCATTGCTGTACTGCTCAGGCGTTCGCGGCGGCTCACAAGCGTCAGCCCCACCAGCAGCAGGGTCGAAATGCCGCCGATTGCGTAGCCGATGATAAAAATGACGAAGATGTTCATTGGTAGGTTCCTTTCGAGTTCTGGTTCCTGTTTTCACAGCTGGAGTATAGCCGCGCTGTTTTATCCAACCATCAACCATTCTTTAAATCATGGTTAACTTTCCTACGACGGTTGATCGTACCCACTGGCGCGCGGCTGGGCGTTGCGCATGCGAATGATCGAGAACTGCATGGATGAGGCTGCAATGCCGTCGTGCAGCTTCCACAGGTCGGGCATGACTCGCAGCTCGACATCGCGCTCCAACAATGCGCTGGGCAGATCCTCGATGACTGCTCTGCCCAGCGGCTCAACAGTTTCGCGCGCGATGTAGTAGCCTGCGCCAATATCTATCGGTATAAAAAGCAATGGCGGCAGTTCGTACACATACAGCTGGCTTTCGCGCAGGAGCGGCCACCAGTGCGTCTCAATCGCCACAACGTAGCGGGCGCTGGTGCCGCCCATCCAGCGCTCGGCATCGGCGGCCGAGGTATGTGGGCCAATATAGAAGGTCACGCGCGGGCAATTGCGTGGCACCAGGTAGTTATGCAGCAGGCGCTCGCTTACCGCCCACACCATCGTGCCCGTCTGGCCCGAGCCGGCCGAGGGCGGCGGGCGCGGCTCGAATCGCTCGATATCGGCGCGGTCGCTCACATGAAAAATGCGATCGTTCATCAGTTTCTCCCTGAGCGCGTTCAGTTTACGAGAAGCGCTCGCAAATAGCTACTTGACGTGTGTTCGGTTCGCGCTACGATCAGAGTGTGACACAGTGTATCGGTTAAGGGCCACGCCGCCCTGCTCTCGACCGTTGTATGGATTGCATCCAGGCTGATGCGAAGCAGAGAGATCAATGTTGCAGCGTTTATTTGCGAATATCATCCCCAGCGCGTCGGGTGCTCCCCCGGCCCAGCAGCGCAGCCTGATCGTCACCGTGCTTGTGTCGGGCATGATCATTGTGGCGGTGCTGTTTCTGCCCATCGCCTATTTCTTCCAGCCCTACCCCTTCGCCAGCATGATTGTCGAGGCGATCGCCATTACGCTGTTTGTCAGCATCCTGGTGCTGGTGCAGCGCGGCTATGTCACACAGGGCGTTGTGTTATTTCTGTCCGTGCTGATCCTTGGCCCGTTTGCGGTAATGATCGGCGCGCGCTTTATCAGCTCCGCGCCGATCGCCATGCTTTTTTCGGTGCTGATCGCCAGCCTGCTGGTGCGGCCCAGCCGGATCTGGCTGGTGCTGCTGGCTGATCTGGTCGGGCTGTACATTGTCGTGTTCTTCCTCACGGGCACGGGCTACCTGATGGACGACTACGACTTCACGATTGTGGCGATGATGCCGGTGGTGCTGGTAATGACGGCATTGATCGGCTACCTTGGGGCGAGCACAATTGAGGCCGAGCGGGCCGCGCTCCAGCGTGCGCTGGCCGAACAGCGCCTGGTCGAGCAGGATCTGCTGCGCGCCAAGGAGGCTGCCGAAGCCGCTAACCGCGCCAAAAGCTCGTTTCTGGCAAACATGAGCCACGAGCTGCGCACGCCGCTGACGGCGATTCTGGGCTACGCCAACCTGCTGTCGTGGCAGGCGAATACGCGCGGCGATGAAGAATACAAGACCGACCTGGTGGTGATTGAGCGCGCCGGCCAGCACCTGCTCAGCCTGATCAACAACCTGCTCGATCTTTCGAAGATCGAGGCCGGCAAGTTCGAGCTGGCGCTTGAAACGTTTGCGATCGCGCCAATGCTGTCTGAGCTGGACGAGACAATACGCCCGCTGATTGGGCGGAACCGCAACCGGCTGGTGATCGACTGCGACCCGGCGATTGGCACCATGCACGCCGACCCGACCAAGACGCGCCAGGTGCTGATCAACCTGCTCTCGAATGCGTCGAAGTATACCGAGCAGGGCACCATCACGCTGCGGGCACAGCGCGCCGACGACGCCGCCGGCGAGTGGGTTGTGTTCAGCGTGGCCGATACGGGCATGGGCATTGCGCCCGAGGCCGTGCCGCAGCTGTTTCAGTCGTTCAAGCGCGTGCTCGACCCGCCGCAGGCGAGCAAGTACGATGGCGCGGGGCTGGGTCTGGCGCTGAGCCAGCATATCTGCCAGACGATGGGCGGCGCAATCAGCGTGGAAAGCACGCGGGGCGTGGGCACTACGTTTCGTATTCGCCTGCCGCGCCATGTTGTGCTGCTGGCTGCGGACGAAAGCGAGACGTTTGGGCGGTAATGCAGCCCGGACGAAAGACGAAAGACGAACGACCACGCGCTGGTGCTCAT
>LJCR01002359.1 GCA_001399705.1 Kouleothrix aurantiaca | reverse complement strand
GCTAAACACTCGGTGTTCTCCGTGTTCTCTGTGGCCAAAATTTTTGCACTTCGCTTTAGAAGTCTGACGATCTCACATTGTTATTCCCATTCCCATTTCCGTTGCCGTTTCCATTGTCGTTCCCGTTGCCGTTTCCATTCCCGTTGCCATTGCCGTTGTCGTTGCCATTCCCGTTGCCATTGCCGTTGTCGTTTCCATTCCCGTTGCCATTTGTATTTCCGTTCGTGTTGCCGTTCGTGTTGCCGTTCGTGTTGCTGTTCCCATTGATCGCGATCACAAAGGGCAGGTACACCTGCGGGCTAATGGCGGCGAGCGCCTGGATCGCGCCAACGCTGATCATCAGGGCAACCCACACAATGATTGCGGCGCGCACCCACCCGCGCTTCTGAAGCAGCCCCTTCGGGCGATTGTTGCTGGGCATGGTTTTCTCCCTTCCTTCCCTCAGTTCATTCCTGATACTCTGCCTGAATTGCTTTTACGGCTCTTTCGAATAGCCACAAGTGCAGGAAGACTCCAAGATCTTATCGCCTCCTGATGCGCTTTGTGCCTTTGAGTCTTCGTGGCAATCGTTCCCCCTTGATTTGAAAGGCATTACTCCTACGGCAGCGCCTGAATTGCGAAGATCACCGCATCGTCGTCGCGATACACCTCGCGCATCTGCGGGTCGTGCGCGGCGCGGCGCAGGAAGTCGCGGTGCTGGTGATCTGAAAGAATATACGTAGCACCGAAGTCATTCTGAATCGCTTTTGCGAAATTCTCGCCCTGGCCCTGCGTGAGCGCCACCCATTCGTCGTAAAGCGCCGGGTTCGCAGCCTGCATAAAGGTGGGGTCGAGGCCAACGAGGTAGCGGTTGTGCTGGTTGTAGAAAAACAGGCGCGGGAAGTCGTCCCAGTCGGTCTGGAAGACCATGCTGCCCGGCGGGGAGTGCGTGCCGAGCCACTCGGCGGCGGCGCGGTAGGTGCTGGCCGGCACCGATTGCGCCATCGCCTGCCGCGCCGCGCCCATGCTGCCACCCAGCGGCGCCACCAGCGTGCTCGCCGCCAGCAGCATGGCCCAGCGCCCACCCGGCCAGCGC
>LJCR01002358.1 GCA_001399705.1 Kouleothrix aurantiaca | reverse complement strand
GACAGGAATTACCCGAACGACTCGAACAAGCCATTACGAGCAAACAGGTTGTAGCGGTTGCGGCGCTGGCTGGGTGGGGTAAAACCACTGCGCTTGCACAATGGGCGCGGCAAACCGTGCTGCCGGTGGCGTGGTACACCCTCGACAGCACCGACCGCGATCCCTGCCAATTTCTTGATTACGTGATGGCCAGCGCCGAGCCGTATGTGCCCGGTGTGGCCGAAATCCTCCAGCGTCTCGACGGTACCTCGCCCCAATCGCTCCCCGAGCTGTTTCGCCAGGCTGCCTTGCTGGTCGCCGCTGCGCCCAGGCCCTTCGCGCTCGTGCTCGACGACTTTCATGTGCTGGAAGATGAGAACCTGCCCGTGCTGCCGGGCAGCGAGCTGATCTTCGAATTTGTTGCCAAAATCGCCGAGTACGCCACCAGCTGCCACCTCGTGCTGGCCTCACGGATGCTACCCAACATTCAGGGCCTGGCCCGCCTGATCGCCCAGCGCCGGGCGGTTTTTTTTGACTATGCCGTGCTGCAGTGGAGCGCCGATGATATTCAGCAGCTGGCGCTAAGCAACTCCGGCGTGCAACTCAACCCCGCTGGCGCCGAGCAGCTGGCGCTTCAGATGAATGGCTGGGTAACCGGCATCATCCTTTCGCTCGATCAGGACGTCAGCACGCCACAGCCAGTGTTCGACCTTGCGGCGGATGCCGGGCACGTCTACGCCTTTTTTGCCGAACAGATCATCGCCCCACTGCCGCCCGATCTGCTGCGCTTTCTGGAAGACACCAGTGTGCTGGAAGATCTTTCGCCACAGCGCTGCAACGCCCTGCGCAACACTCACGACTCAGGCGCATTCCTGGCCGAAATAACACGTCGCGGGCTGTTTATTTCGCAGAAAGGCAGCTGGCTCACCTACCATAGCCTTTTCCGCGATTTCCTGCGCGCGCGGCTGGCACACAACCCGGTGCGCGAGCGCGAGCTGCTGCTGCGCGCCGCTGAGCTGTATCGCAACGACGACGATCTGGACCGCGCGCTGGAGTGTTATCTCGCCGCTCGCGCCGACGAGGCCGCCATTGCGTT
>LJCR01002357.1 GCA_001399705.1 Kouleothrix aurantiaca | reverse complement strand
CGGAGGCCGCGCCATTGATCAGTGCGCCGTGCTCGGCAACGTCGCGGCAGATCGCTTCAAACAGCGGCGCGGGCCAGTTGCCGACCTCGCGCACCCGGCCGATCAGGTGCATGGTCATGTTCGCCGCCATGGCCGTCGCGCCGTCGCCCTGCGCCAGCCGCTCCTGCATCAGCACCGTCTCAAACAGGTTCGCGCCCGCGCCGCCATACTCGGCGGGCACGATCTGGCGCAGGTAGCCGCTCGTGTGCAGGTCGGCATAATTTTCGATCGGGAAGCGCCCGGTGCGGTCGTTCGCGTCTACGCGCGGCGCAAGCTCGTTGGCCAGTGCGGCGGCGATTGCAACCATCTCATGCTGGCGGGGTGTCAGGTTCATGCGCGGTTCTCTCTCTTCTCACTTTGCTCGCGGGTATTATACCCAATTCGCCCCGGCTGGCGCCGCGCATTCTTTGCGACAATTCGCGCAATGTTGACACTCAAGTACTGTATTGATACACTGTGTATAAGGCAATGATACAGAGTGTATCATACTGCCCCACCTTCCTCCTCCCGAGCGCTGGCGTGTACTCGCACTATGCGCCAGCGTCCCCATTGCTTCGGCGCGCCCACCAGAGCGGCGGGCGTGGTATACTGCGCGCGACAGGAACAGGCACGGCTTGCAAGCCACAGGGAGCGCATGTTTGATCGAATGTTTCGGGCTGGACGTCAGCTGCTGAACACTGGGACGGCACCCACGCCGGCCCCGCCTTTCAGCGGCGAACCGGTGCGCCCGCGCGTGCTGCAAATCATCCACAACCCGCCGGTCGCATCGGAAGGCGGGCGGCGGCTGACGCAAATTTTCGGCTGGAACGACCCCGACCGGCTTGCGCGCCAGTATATCGACGACCTGACCACCAGCAGCCACGGCTTTCTGCAGTACCAGATTGTCGAGCGCGTGGAGGCCGACTGGTTCCCGGCCAAGATCGACGGGTTTCGCTACAGCGGCGAAAGCTATGTGCAGGGCTGGCGCAGCCGCCGCATGCACGAGCCCGACCGGATCGACTACCCGGCGCAGGTGCGTGCCTTTAACCTGATCGAGC
>LJCR01002356.1 GCA_001399705.1 Kouleothrix aurantiaca | reverse complement strand
GTAACATGCGCCATCAGGCCGCGCAGCTTACCCTCGATCTCTTCACACAGGGCGTGGCCGCGCTGAATGCTCCACTCGCCCGGCACCAGCACATGCAGCGATACAAAGCGCCGCTGCCCGGCCATGCGCGTGCGAATCGCATGAAACTCAATGCCCTGCTCGCGATACGGCGCCAGCACCGCGTCGATCCGCCCCTGATCCTTGGCAGGCCAGGCTGCGTCGAGCAAGCCGTTGCCAGTGTCGCGCAGCAGCCGCCAGCCCGCCCAGACGATATTCAGCGCCGCCGCAATTGCGATCAGCGAATCGAGCACCAGCCAGCCGGTCAGGCTCACGAGTATCACACCCACCACCACACCCACCGAAGTCCATACATCGGTGAGCAAATGGTGCGCGTCGGCGCGCAGCGAGATCGAGTTGAGCTGGCTGCCGGCGCGCAGCAGCACCAGCGCCACGCCGCCATTCAGCGCAGCTGCCACTATCGACACCAGCACACCGATCCAGACATTTTCCAGCGGCTGCGGGTCGAATAAGCGCTGCGAGGCCGTGTAGCCGATCCCAATCGCAGCGATCAGGATCATCACGCTTTCAGCGCCGCTTGAAAAATACTCGGCCTTGGAGTGGCCGTAGGCGTGCTCATCGTCGGGCGGGCGGCTGGCCACTGTGAGCGCCCAGATCGCCACAACCGCCGCGACCAAGTTCACCACCGACTCCAGCGCGTCGGAAAGCAAACCAACCGAGTCGGTCAGCCAGTAAGCAACCAGCTTGAGCGCAATTGTCGCGATGGCCGCGCCCAGCGACAGAAAGGCATATTTGCGGGCCTGCATTGCGCCCGCGTGTGCGTGTGTCATAGCGTTTCCATTCCCAAAACCATGCTCTAGCACAGTGTACCTGATGCCAGTTGCTGTGCAAGTTACAGGCCGGGCCAGCCCGGCGCCATTTGCGCATCCCCGCGCTGTGCCGGTGCGTATTGTTCCACGAAAGCCACCTAAAGCAGAGCGAGCGACTATGCAATTCACGCCGGCGCAGTGCGCCTTTCTCGACGAAGTACAGTATGCGGTGCTGGGCACGCTCAATGCC
>LJCR01002355.1 GCA_001399705.1 Kouleothrix aurantiaca | reverse complement strand
GTCTGAGAGGAGCCTTCGATGTCATTACTCAAGCGTCTTGGCGGCGCGCCACAGCCGAGTGAACCCGCAAGCCCGCCGCCCACGCATCTTTCCCCGATGCCGAGTGAGCCGGCAGGGCTGCGTGCTATGCCTGCCCCTTCCGCCGCTGAGCCGCCACATACAGCGCCACCCCCGCCATCGTCGCCACCGCCACCCTCCCAGCCCGCGCCCAGCAGCGGCCTGAGCAACCTGGTGGGGGCAAGCTCTCCGTCCATCGGCTCGGGCGTATCGGAGGCCGGCGGTGTCACCGAGCAGCGTCTGATCGAACTTTCGCTCTGGATCGTCGACCGGGTGCAGGGCTCGATGGGCAACCAGACTGAGCTGAAGCGCACGGCCGAGTCGGAGCGCATGCTTCAGGATCGTTTTTCGAACTATTATCGCCAGAGCGGGGTCAACCTGAGCGATGCACAGGTCAAGCGCCTGTATGAAATGGTCACCGATGAACTGTTTGGCTTTGGCCCGATTGAGCCGCTGCTGCGCGATGAGTCGGTTTCGGAGGTGATGGTGAACGGCCCGAACGTCGTGTATGTCGAGCAGCGCGGCAAAGTTACCCAGACGCCAATTCGCTTTGCGAACGACGACCATGTGCTGAAAGTGATCGACCGCATTATTCGCCCGCTGGGTCGCCGCATCGACCGCAAGTGGCCGATGGTGGATGCCCGCCTGCCCGACGGCTCGCGTGTGAATGCGATCATCCCGCCCTGCTCGATCGACGGCCCGACCGTCACCATCCGCAAGTTCTCGAAAAAGAAGCTGGAGGTTTCCGACCTTATTCGCTTCGGCTCGATGACCGACCAGATGGCCGAATTCCTGCGCGCCTGCGTGGTCAGCCGCCTGAACATTGTGGTGTCGGGCGGCACCGGCTCTGGTAAAACAACCCTGCTCAACGTGCTGTCGAACTTCATTCCCGAAGAAGACCGGATCGTAACGATTGAAGACAGCGCCGAGCTCAAGCTGGGCCAGGACCACGTGGTGCGGCTGGAAGCCAAGCCGGCCGAGATCGACGGCTCGGGGCGGGTGTCAATCAACGACCTGGTGAT
>LJCR01002354.1 GCA_001399705.1 Kouleothrix aurantiaca | reverse complement strand
ACACTACCGCCGCCAACCAGCTTGGCCGGGTCGCGCCCTACGCCGCGCTGGTGCTGCTGGCCCTGCTTGGCGCGGCGCTGGCGCGCGTGGGCGCAAGGGCGCTGTGGCGGCGCATGCGCTGGCTCACGCTGCTGACGCTGCTCGGCACCATCCCGGCGATTCTGCTGCTTGGGGTGGAAGGAACACCATGGTTCGCGCTCGGCCCGCTGGTGGTGACGTATGAGTCCGTGCGGGTGGCTGCGCAGCTGGCGGTGTCGTTTCTCGCGCTCTACCTGCTGGCGCTGCTGCTGACCATGACAACCTCGCCGGTGGCGCTGATCGAAGGGGTGACGATCCTGCTCGGGCCGTTGCGCCGCCTGCGCCTGCCCGTCGATGCCTTTGCGCTGATGGCGCTCCTGGCGCTGCGCTTCATTCCCACGCTGGCGAACGAGCTGGAGCTACTGGTCAAGGTGCAGCTTGCGCGTGGCGCCGACTTCCGGCATGGCTCGCTGCGCGCCCGCCGCGACAGTCTGGCCGCGCTGCTGGTTCCCGCTTACGCCGGTGCGCTGCGCCGCGCGGGCGAGCTGGCAACTGCGCTGGAGGCGCGCGGCTTCACGGCTGGCCAGCCCGCAACCGTGCACTACGAGCGCCCGCTCGCCCCCGCCGACTACTTCTGCCTGGCGCTGGTGGTGGGCGCGAGCCTGGGCGCGCTGCTTCTGCCGATGTGATCCTACACGCAAAAAGAGCCACCAAGCGCACCGAGGTCACAGAGAAGAAAACTCGGTGGCCTCGGTACGCTTGGTGGCTTTTTCCCGAAGCGATTCACTTCAAAAACGGCAGCAACTCCTGCCAGTTTGCCGCATCCTCCGGCGTCGCAAGGTCGGGCGTGAAGCCAAACGAGCGATACAGGTTGATCGCCGGCACGCGCGCGCTCGATGTGTCGAGGAAGGCGTGGGTGTGGCCCAGCTCGCGCAGCCGCCAGCAGGCCAGCGCCAGCATGGGCTTGGCGAGGCCGCGCCCCTGGTAGTCGGGCACGATCGCCACCCAGTGAATGCGGCCGATCTCGTCATCATCCTTGTCATTGCCAAACCAGGCGGTGA
>LJCR01002353.1 GCA_001399705.1 Kouleothrix aurantiaca | reverse complement strand
CCTTCAACCTGTTCAACCTTCAAGAAGAAGGGGTAGGGTACTACGTTTCCAAACCCTTCATAGCGGGTCAGTGCCTTCAACCTCGAAGCGCTGCGCAGCGAAGCGGATCAGGTGTGGTTTCCAAACCCTTCATAGCGGGTCATTGCTTTTAACACCTCGTTGATCGTCGCCTCGGTCACATCGTCTAGCGTTTCCAAACCCTTCAGAGCGGGTCAGTGCCTTCAACACCCATGCCTAACCCGCCCGGCGGCACCCGCACCGACGTTTCCAAACCCTTCATAGCGGGTCAGTGCCTATGGCAATGTATAAGGATGTCTACTCTATGAGAGGCCAAATCGCAGATCTTGTATCATGGCTCCATACGGCCAAATATAATAATCTTGTTGCCACACCCCAGGCTTCTGATGATGGCCACGAAGCTTCTTACGATACGCATGAAGCTTCATGTGTATCGTAAGAAGCTTCTTATGATCGACCGTAAGCCTCTTATGATCGACCGTAAGGTTCTTACGCTACACCTTAATCTTCTTATGATCGACCGTAAGCCTCTTATGATCGACCGTAAGGTTCTTATGATTGACCATAAGCTTCTTGTGATCGATCGTAAGCCTCTTATGATTGACCATCAGCTTCTTGCGCTGCGCCTTTAATACGCGATCAAGCAGGCGACGCGAAAATCAGGAACGAGTTTCTGCATTGAAATGCGTAAACCCTATTCCCAATCCCCTAAACCCTGCGCTGAACATGCGCTAGCGCAGCTCGGCCAGCTCAATCTTGCCGTGCCCAAACACCGCCGCCTTGCCCGCATGCGCCAGCGTGCCTGTCAGCAACAGCGCGCGCAACTCAGGCGGCACGTTGCGCAGCACCGCCGAGCCTACCAGGCCGCCCAGCGTCATCGTGCGCGGCTTGCCACCCCGCGTCGACGTCCGTTCCCAGTCGAACCACTCCGTGCGCGCCTGCTCAAGCGTCACATTGCGCGCCTGCTCCATCAACGCGCGGTGATCAACCTCCCACGGCCCGCCGCCATGAAAGGCCGCCAGCGCGCTCAGGCGCCAGCACAGCGTCTGCACGAGCGCCGGC
>LJCR01002352.1 GCA_001399705.1 Kouleothrix aurantiaca | reverse complement strand
AGTTTATTCCCGCCAGCGCCAGCACCGGGCGCATGCGCGCTGCTGCCTGATCGGGGTCGCGCAGCAGCCCGGCGGCGTCGGCCAGGGCGAACAGCTCACCAAGGTGGCGGATCGAGCGCGCGCTTTCCTGCCCGCCGAGCATGCGGAAGTGCGGCTGGTGGCCGTTCAGGTAGGCCAGAAAGACCACGCCGGTTTTGTAGAGAAAGGTCGGCTTCTGGAAAATATGGCGCGACAGCGGCACGGTTGGGGCGAAGATCGCTTCGTACTGCGCGGTGTCGCCCGCGTCGAGCGCGTGGAGCGCGGCGGCAGCGGCGGGCGCGATGGCGTCGAAGATGCCGAGCAGCGCGTGACTGTGGCCGTATTCGTCGCCAGCGATCAGCTCGGGGTAGTTGAAGTCGTCGCCGGTGTACATCTTCACGCCGGGCGGCAAGCGGCGGCGCATGGCGATCTCGTGGCCCGCGTCGAGCAGCGAGATTTTGATGCCGTCGATGTTGCCGGCATGGCTGGCGATAATCTTCAGGCACACATCCATTGCCGTCGGTATGTCGCGGCTGCCCCAGTAGCCAGCCAGCTGCGGGTCGAACATGTCGCCCAGCCAGTGCAGGATGACCGGCTGCTGCACCTGCGACAGAATCGTATCGTAGACGCGCATGTAGTCGTCGGGGCCGCGCGCGCAGGCCGCCAGGGCGCGGCTTGCCATCAGGATCACGCGCCCGCCCGCGCCCTCCACAAATCCAACCTGCTCGGCATAGGCAGCCTCAACCGCGTCGAGCGCAAGGTCGGGCGCGGGCGCAAGATGGTCGGTGCCTGCGCCGCACGCAATTGTTCCGCCCACGGCGCGCGCCTCGGCCAGCGAGCGGCGAATCAGCTCCTGGCTGCCGCGCCAGTCGAGGCCCATGCCGCGCTGCGCGGTGTCCATCGCCTCGGCCACGGCAAAGCCCAGGCTCCACAGGTGGCGGCGAAAGGCCAGCGTCGTTTCCCAGTCGATCGCGGCGTCCTGCGTCGGGTGCGTGGTCGCCAGCGGGTCAACGACGACATGCGCGGCGGCATAGGCTACGCGGCTCGTGAACGGCGCGGCGGGCG
>LJCR01002350.1 GCA_001399705.1 Kouleothrix aurantiaca | reverse complement strand
ATCGTGGACGGCAGGCGCGTGGTGAACCACATGTAGTAGACGAACAGCGCGAAATCGCCCACACTGAAGCTGCCCGCCGCCAGCGCGCGCCCGGCCAGCAGCAGCACCACGCCAATGCCCACAATACCGGCCACATCGGCAAAGGCAAAGAATATCCCGTATATCAGGTGTACACGCAGCGCGGCGCGCCCACGCGTGGCGTTCAGGGCGTCGTAGTGGTTCAGCGCGGCTTCTTCCGCACCAGCAACCTTGACCGCCTGCACCGCGCCGAACAGCTCGCCAACGAAGCCCGTCACTTTGTCAACGGCCTCGCGCTCGGCTTCCTGCGCGCGCATAAATCGCGCCCACACCAGCCGAATCACCCACACCAGCGCGAACAGCGGCACGAAAATGACCAGCGTGATCAGCAGGTTGATGCGCGCCATGATAATCACCGCCAGCGCGAAGGCAATCGCCTCGCCGCCGACGGCAGGCAGCCAGGTCGGGAAATCGGACACCTCGCCAACGTCGTCGCGGTAGCGGCTGATCGCCTCGCCGGTGGAGACGGGCATGGGCAGCGCGCCCGGGCGGCGCAGCAGCGCGGCCAGCATGTTGTGGCGCAGCCAGCCGCCCACGCGGTAGCGAAAGGTCACGTCGCCCCAGATCGCCACGAATGAGCAGGCCAGCCGCGCCAGCCCAACCGTCACATACAGGGCGATCAGCGTCCACAGACCAAGTGCAGCCGGTTCCGCGCCAGAAAGTGTATCGAACACCGTTTTTTCGATCAGGCCCAGCGCCACCGGCAGGGCCAGGAACAGCGCCTGAAACACGCAGTGGATGGCGAACACCAGCGGCTCGCGCCGCATCAGCGCGCCGTTGAACGGCCAGGTTTGGAGCCCCTCACGTTGGGCGTTCGGTTCAATCATCTATGACCTCCGTGGCGATTATTGACGAACGACGAATGACGAATGACGAACGACGGCCAGATATTCACCGCAAAGCGCGCAAAGAGCGCAGGGGATTTGGAAACAGATGATCGACCGCCTGCGAAAACTTGCGTCCTGAGTAGCGCGCAGCGCATATCGAAGGGCGGCGGTTTTACAAC
>LJCR01002351.1 GCA_001399705.1 Kouleothrix aurantiaca | reverse complement strand
CCGCTCGAACGCGCGGGGCGCGCTGAGGGCGCGCAGCGTGGCCGCGCCAGCGACCATCGCCAGCGGGTTGCCCGACAGCGTGCCGGCCTGGTAGACCGGGCCAGCCGGCGCGATCTGCTGCATGATCTCGCGCCGCCCGCCGTAGGCCGCCGCCGGCAGCCCGCCGCCAATCACCTTGCCCAGGCAGGTCAGGTCGGGCGTGACGCCATACAGCGCCTGCGCGCCGCCAAGCGCCACGCGAAAGCCCGTCATCACTTCGTCGAACACCAGCAGCGTGCCGTGCGCGTCGGCCTGCGCGCGCAGGCCGGCCAGGTAGCCCTCGACCGGTGGCACCAGGCCCATGTTGCCGGCCACCGGCTCGACAATGATCGCCGCCACTTCGCCATTGTGCTGCTCCAGCAGCTGCTGCACTGCCTCCAGATCGTTGAACGGCGCGCTGAGCGTGTCGGCGGTGGCGGCGGCCGGCACGCCCGGGCTGTCGGGCAAACCCAGCGTCGCCACGCCCGAGCCGGCCTGCACCAGAAATTCGTCGGCGTGGCCGTGGTAGCAGCCCGCGAACTTGATGACCTTGGCGCGCCTGGTGTAGGCGCGCGCCAGCCGTATCGCGCTCATGGTCGCCTCGGTGCCCGACGACACAAAGCGCACCAGCTCGACCGCGGGCATGGTGGCGGTGATCAGCTGCGCCAGCTCGGTTTCGATCGCGGTGGGCGCGCCAAACGAGGTGCCGCGCGCGGCCTGCTCGCTCACCGCCCGCACAATGTCGGGGTGGGCGTGGCCGAGAATGAGTGGTCCCCACGACAGCACATAATCGACATATTTGTTGCCATCGGCGTCGTACAGGTAGGCGCCCGCGCCGCGCTCGATAAAGCGCGGGGTGCCGCCCACGCCGCGAAACGCGCGCACGGGGCTGTTCACGCCGCCGGGAATGTGCTGCTGGGCCTCGGCAAAAAGTTCGGCTGAGCGATTTGTAGCCATGGTTCTCTCCTTCGTGTGCAAGGGGCGTTTGCGCGCCCAGAAACTCGACTTGGCCTGGAGCGTGTGCCTGAAAGCGCATCCTGAGTAGCGCGAAGCGCGTATCGAAGGG
>LJCR01000235.1 GCA_001399705.1 Kouleothrix aurantiaca | reverse complement strand
GTCGGCGCACTTCGGCCATATTGTGGGCGCGCAGGATGTGATCGACGGCAAGGCCAAAACCGCCAGCGGCATCAAAGCGATCGACGACAAGACACTTGAAGTCACGCTCGACGCGCCGATTGCCTACTGCCTCGCGCTGCTGACCTACTCCGACACGTTTGTGGTGCAGCAGAAGCTGGTGGAAAGCGGCGCAACCTGGACCGACAAAGCCTATGGCACCGGGCCCTATATGGTGAAGGAATGGAAGCGCGGGCAGTCGATTGAGCTGGCGGCAAACCCGAACTACTGGCAGGGCACGCCCGGCATTCCCAAGATCCTGATGCCGTTCACCAAAGACAGCGAAACGGCCTACCAGCTCTACCAGACCGGCGAGCTTGATATCGAGGGCAGCGGGCAGAACCCGGTGCCGGCCGCGCACATCCCCGACGTTCAGAATTTGCCCGATTTCAAATCGGCTGCGCAGCTCACCACGCGCTACATTGGCTTCAACACGCAGAAGCCACCGTTCGACAACCCCGACGTGCGCCGCGCCTTTGCGCTGGCCGTCGACAAGGCCACGCTTGCCAACCAGGTGCTGGCTGGCGGGGTGGTGCCGGCCGACCGCATTCTGCCCACGGGTTTGGTTGGCACGCAGCTGCCGATCAAGCCGCTGGCCTACAGCCCCGACGACGCCAAGGCCGCGCTTGCCACAGCCGGCTACGCCGACGGCCAGAACTTCCCCGAGATCACGCTTGCGTACGGCCAGGAAGGCGACAACGAAACGGTGGTGCAGGCGCTGCAAAGCATGTGGGAGCAAAACCTGGGCCTGAAGGTCAAGCTCCAGTCGTTTGAGCTGGCGACGTTCAGCAAAAACCTCGACACCACTTACTACACGCCAACCGAGGGCTTGCAGTTCTACTACAGCGTCTGGGGCGCCGACTATCCCGACCCGCAGAATTTCCTGTCGCAGCTGCTGCACACCGGCAACCCGAACAACAACGGCCACTTCTCCGACCCGCAGTTCGACCAGCTGACGGAAGAAGCCGACACCATGGGCGACCGCGCGCAGATCGAGCAGCGGCTCCAGCTCTACAACCAGGCCGAGCAGATCGCGATCGACAAAGTCGCCTGGATCCCGCTGTTCTACCCCAAGCTGAACATCCTGGTGCGCCCGCGCGTCGAGGGCATGGTGCTCACCCCGCAGGGCCTGATCGTTCCCGACTGGTCGCAGCTTAAGCTGAAGTAGCCGCTCGGCGGGTGGGAAGGCGCGCATATGGTGCGCCCTTCCACCCGCAAGCGCAGCAATCGTATGGTTCGTTTTTTTGCCCGCCGCGCCGTGAGCCTGGTCTTTGTGCTGTTCAGCCTGACATTTCTGACGTTTCTGATCGGCCACCTTGCGCCCGGCGACCCAATTCTGGTGCTGATGGGCGCGCGCCGCGACCCGGCCACCTACGCGCGCCTGCAGCATCTGTATGGCCTCGATCAGCCACTGCTCGCCCAGTATGGCAACTATGTGCTGGGCCTGCTGCGCGGCGATTTCGGCCTGTCGTTTCAGTACGAAGGCCGGCCCGTGCGCGAGCTTCTGCGCCAGGGCGTTGGCATCTCGCTGACGGTGGGCGGGCTGGCGCTCGTCTTGAGCATCGTTGCTGGCATACCACTGGGCATGCTGGCGGCGCTGCGGCAGCACAGCTTCGCCGACCGCGGTATCGTTGGCACGGCGCTGGTGCTCTACTCGGTGCCGAGCTTCGTGCTCATCCCGGTGCTCTGGTCAATCAATCTGGCAGCCTACCGCGCCGGGCTGCCGAACCTGCCGCAGGCGGGCTGGGGCCGGCCCGAGCACGTCGTGCTGCCGGTGCTGGTGCTGGCGGCGGCGAACGTCGGCTATATCATCCAGCTCACGCGCGCCTCGATGCTGGAAGTGCTGCGCGAAGATTATGTGCGCACCGCGCGTGCCAAAGGGCTGCCCGCCTTTCTGGTGTTTAACCGCCACGTGCTGCGCAACGCCGTGCTGCCGCTGATCACGTTTGTCGGGCCGGCGGCGGCCTTTCTGGTCACTGGCGCGTTTGTGGTCGAGGTGCTGTTCAACATCCCGGGCATGGGCCGCATCGCCGTCGAGGCGGTTGGCCGGCGCGACTACCCGGTGATCCAGGGCACCACCATTATTCTGGGCATCGCTGTGGTGGTGATGAACCTGCTCAGCGATGTGCTGTACCACGTCTTTGATCCGCGCATTCAGCTTTCCGAAGGGTAGGGCGGGCGCGTTGAGGCGAAAAGGTTGTGAAATGATGATGCACGCTGTGATCGTGGCCGCACCTGGCCCCCAATTGGCGCGCTGATGCGTGTGACCCGCCCCCAACCAAATACAAGCAAGCGCAGGCGTGCCCTGCGCTGGTGGGAAACCCCCGGCCTGGCCGAGGTGCGCCGCCCGCAAAGCTTCTGGCGGCGGCTGCGGCGCAGCCGCACTGGCTTCGCCAGCCTGATCGTCGTCGTCCTGCTGCTGGCGGCGGCGCTGCTCGGCCCGCTGCTCTACCCGATCTCCCCGGCGCTCACCGATTTCGGCCACATCAACGCCGCGCCCTCGCTGGCGCACCCGCTCGGCACCGACCGGCTCGGCCACGACACGCTGGCGCGCCTGATCGCCGGCCTGCGCGTGTCGCTACTGGTGGCGGGCGTGGTTGAAGCGATCAACATTACGCTGGGCGGGGTGCTGGGCCTGCTGGCCGGCTACTTCGGCGGCTGGGTCGATCTCGTGATTTCGCGCGTGGCCGACTTGCTGTTCGCTTTTCCCGGCCTGCTGCTCGCCATTCTGGTTGCAGCCGTGTTCGGCCAGTGGGTGACCGAGCACTACGGCAGCCTGGCGCGGCTGGTGCTGGTGGCCGCCTCGATCAGCCTGGTAAGCTGGCCGCTGATGGCGCGCTATGTGCGCGGGCAAACGCTCAGCCTGCGCGAGCGCGATTTCGTGCTAGCGGCGCGCGCCATGGGCCAGAGCGAGCTGGGCATTGTGCGCCACCACCTGCTGCCGAATGTCGCTGGCCTGGTCATCACCGCTGCCACGCTCGATGTGGTAAGCGCGATTGTCGGCGAAGCCACGCTCAGCCTGCTTGGGCTGGGCATCCAGTCGCCCGCCACCAGCATCGGCAAGATGATCGTCGAAGCCACGCCACAGATCTCGCAAAATGCGCTGCTGGTGCTGGCCCCCGCCGCCACGCTGGCGCTGCTGGTGCTGGCCTTCTCCTTCCTCGGCGACGGCCTGCGCCAGGCATTCGATCCCGACGGGCGCTAGCGCAACTCGGTTGAAATTCAGCCCTGCTTGGCAACAGCAAAAACCGGATGAAAAGGCCACAGAGCGCACAGAGCACACCGAGTGTGGGTTTCCTGCTCAGTGTTCTCGGTGTTCTCTGTGGCCCAATCGTTTTGCCTTCGGCGCTAGAAACCCGCCAGGGATGTGCTATACTCGCGGGCGCTGCATGTGCGCATCCGCGCGGCCGCCGTGCCGCGCTCTACCAGGAGATTCTGCCGATGAGTAAGGTGTATAACTTCAACGCCGGCCCGGCCATTCTGCCGCAGGCCGTGCTTGAGCGCGCCCGCGCCGAGCTGCTCGACTACCAGGGTCGCGGCATGTCGATCATGGAAATGAGCCATCGCTCCAAGGAGTTCGAGGCGATCAACAGCGGCGCCGAGGCCGCCTTCAAGCGGCTGATTGGCGTGGGCGACGACTACCGGGTGCTGTTTGTGCAGGGCGGCGCGAGCACGCAGTTCGCCATGCTGCCCATGAACTTCCTGCCGCCCGGCGGCGCGGCCGACTACATCGTCACCGGGGCGTGGGGCGAAAAGGCGCAGGAAGAAGCCAGCAAGTTTGGCCGCGCCAACATCGCCGCCAGCACCAAGGACAGCAACTACTCGCGCAACCCGCGCGCCGACGAGATCACGCTTAGCGATGACGCGGCCTATGTGCACCTGACCTCGAACGAGACTATCCAGGGCGTGCAGTTCCCCGCTTTCCCCGACGTTGGCGCGCACCCGCTGGTCGCCGACATGAGCAGCGACATCCTGTCGCGCCCGATCGATGCCAGCAAGTTCGCGCTGATCTACGCCGGCGCGCAAAAGAACCTCGGCCCCTCGGGCGTGACGGTGGTGCTCATCCGGCAGAGCTGGCTCGACACCGCCGCGAAAACCCCGCCAACCATGCTGCGCTACGGCACGCACGCCAAAAACAACTCGCTGTACAACACACCGCCGGTGTTTGGCGTGTATATGCTGAACCTGGTGCTGGAGTGGATTGAAGAGAACGGCGGCGTAGAAGGCATGGCCGCGCGCAACGAGCAGAAGGCCGCGATCATCTACCAGGCGATCGACGGCAGCAACGGCTTCTACCGTGGGCACGCCGCCCCCGCCGACCGCTCGCGCATGAACGTCACCTTCCGCCTGCCCAGCGAGGCGCTAGAGAAGCAGTTCGTGGCCGAGTCGGTGGCGGCGAATATGGTCGGTCTGGCCGGCCACCGCTCGGTCGGCGGCATTCGCGCCTCGATCTACAATGCCATGACGCCCGAGGGCTGCCAGGCGCTGGCCGCGTTCATGGGCGAGTTCGCGCGCAAGAACGGCTAAACCCAATACCATTCAAATAAGGAAGACAGGAACGTTCACCACAGATATCCATGCGGCTGCGCCGCACCCTGATGGATGAAAATAGAACGCGAACGGTTCTTGGTTCTTAGTTCTCGGTTCTATTTTCGTGTTAGAGGCACGGAGATCATCCAAATCTTCGTGTCTCTGTGTTTTTTGTCTGCGCATCTACCAATTGGCGCTTCTGGAACGTTTAGTGTTAGAGACCGAAATCTTCTGCACTGACACTCACCCACACGCGCTATGATCGATGATGACGATAGCCTATCGCAGCAAGAGCGCCTGGCAATCCACCGGCGCACGCTGGCGCTGCTGCTGAAGCAGGCCGCCATGCAGGGTGGCGAGGCCTATGCAAGCATTAGCGTGCTCACCGGCATTGCCGAGGCA
>LJCR01002349.1 GCA_001399705.1 Kouleothrix aurantiaca | reverse complement strand
CAACTGCGGCAGCGCCGCGCCATCGAAATGGTCGAGCAGCAGGAGATCAGCGGGCGGGCTGGCCGAGAGCAGCTCACGCGGCGGCGTCTGGTCGGGCGGGGCAGCCGCGCCGGGTGGCGTCAGATCGAACTCTCCCGCCAGGCTCGCATCCCACAGCCACGTGCTGGCCTCGCAGGCGGCGTACTGCGGGCATGGGTCAGCACCCGGGCCATACCAGCCATAGGGATCGACTTCCTTGCCATTGTGGCGCACTTCGAAGTGCAGGTGCGGCGTGCCAACCACAAAGCCGGTTTTGCCGCTACTGCCGATCAAGTCGCCAGCGCGCACGCGCACGCCCTTGCCGGTATCGACCAGGCCGCGAAATTTTTTGGCGAACTTATCGAGGTGCCAGTAGACCGTGACGTAGCCGTTGGCGTGCTCGATCCACACGCCCCGACCACGATGCGTGCTGGCGTGCGCAACCCCATCGGCCGCGGCATAGATATAGGTGCCAATCGGCTGGTCGGGGAAATAGAAATCGTGGCCGTCGTGGCCATCGTACTGAACCTTGCCATTCCCAAGATAGTTCACCATCGCGCCGTTGTCGCGCTTGCCCGTATCGACCGTTGGGTACATATGGTCGAAGTAGGCCAGATGCACCACGCGCGTGCCGGCGGCCCAGGGCCGCTTCAGGAAGCCGTTAGTCGCGGCGGGCTGTGGCTGCGCTTCTTCGGGCAGCTCGTTGTTGAAGTAGGTTTGAAACGCCTGGCTGAAACGCCCAAATGCTGCGCGCCATTCGGCCTGGCTGCGACCGCGCGCCAGCAGGCGCTGCACCGCCACGCCCTCGGGGGCTTGCTGAAGCGTCAGCGTCAGGGTCGTGCCGTCGGTGAAGCGCACGGTTGGCGGGCGCTGGTAGGGGCCATAGCCAGCCCGCAGCTCCGCGCCGGCCCAGTCGATCTGCGCGGCAAAACCATCTGGCCCTTCCGCGCCAAATGGCTGGCGCACGGTCGCATCGGATGGGACGGGGCTGCTCAGCAGCGTGCCCGTCGCTTCGAGCAGAGCCAGCAGAATGCGCGGGCTGACGCCGTAATAGGCGCTGGTGGCC
>LJCR01002348.1 GCA_001399705.1 Kouleothrix aurantiaca | reverse complement strand
CAGCACGCGCGCGCCAAGCGCGAAAAAGCGCACCCGCCAGCCGCCCGCCGGGGCCGGCGCAGTTGCGCCCGTCAGCAGCCACAGCGCCGCCAGCGCCGCCCAAGTTGCCAGCAGGGACACAACGCGCCCGGCCAGCAGGGCATTGTTCGTGAGAAAGGCCACGCGCGCGGCGGCGAGGTGGTACAGCGGCGGGTAGTTGACCACGGCGTAAGGTGGCTGGTCGGGGCTGGCGTAGAGCTGCCAGAAGGGCAGACCGCCGCGCAGGAGCGAAATCTGCGCCAGCAGCGGGCCTTCGCCGTAGTCGAGCGGGAAGGGGTAGCCGAGCATGTGCGCGGCGTGCAGGGCGAAAAACACCAGCTGCGCCGTGATAAGCAGCGCAAAAACGACTAGTGCAGCGCGGCCAGCCAGGCGCACCAGGCGCGAAAGAAGCGCGGCAAAACGAGACGTTGAGGAAGATGCGGTCTGCGACATTGCGGCTACGATGCTATCTTGGCGAGCGCTTGTTCCGCTAGCTGCGGCCAGCGATCGGCCAGGGCAGCGGGCACTTGCACCCACTTGCTCATGGCGCGCTTCTGGCCGGGCGGGTGCCACACCTGCGCGCCCGGCAGCGCCAGCGCGGCGCGGTGCTCGTCGCCTTCCAGCTTGAACACCATGCTGTCGTTCTGGAAAAGCGCAAAGAGTTTACGATTCACCAGCAAGCAGTCGACCCCAAACATCCGACCGGCAGAAATACCGCCGCGCTGCTGTTGCAGCGCCTGGGCGATCGTGTTGTAGGCGGCGCGCGGATTATCGGGCGAAGAACCGGGCATTGCAATGATCCTTGCTGGCGGCGCCAGTATACGCGCAGGGTGCGCGGGCCGTCAAGCGCGGCGGGCACGCAAACGGCGAAGGGGGAGCGCCGCCCTTCGCCGTTCGTGTTTACCCATAGCACAGAAATATTGGGCCACAGAGAACACAGAGAACTCCGAGTTTATAATTTATTCCACTCTGTGGTCTCTGTGCGCTCTGTGGCGCAACCGTTGCTCGCGGCCCAATTTTCAGCCGTTTAGCCCTTCACGCCGCCAACCGTCAGGCCGCCAACAATG
>LJCR01002347.1 GCA_001399705.1 Kouleothrix aurantiaca | reverse complement strand
CGCTCAGGTCGAGCGGTGCGCTGGGCGTCAGGCGGTTCATCCCTGCCACAAGCTCGCGCAGCGTGCGCGCCACCACAAAATCTTCCCCGCGCTTCTTGAAGGCCTCGACCGGCCCGGTGGCTTTTTTGCCAACTGCGCGCGCGGCGACCATGCGCCAGCTTCTGCCCGTCAGGTCGGGGTTTTGCTCCGAGCCAGACAGCGCGAACTCTTTCTTGATGATTTTCTGCGTCAGAATGAACCAGCTATGGTCGAAGCCGGTGGCGCGCAGGTGCGCCAGCGTGCCGAGCGTGTCGAAGCCGGGGAATAGCGGCACCGGCAGGCGCTGGCCGCGACCGTCGAGCCAGAGCGACGATGGCCCGGGCAGGATGCGAATGCCGTGCTGCGGCCAGATTGGGTTCCAGTTCGCAATGCCTTCGGTGTAGTGCCACATGCGGTCGGGGTTGATGATCGCGCCGCCGGCCGCCGCGCTGATCGCCAGCATGCGCCCATCGACATGCGCCGGCACGCCCGAGATCATGCGCGCGGGCGGGCTGCCCAGCCGGGCCGGCCAGTTCTGCCGCACCAGCTCGTGGTTCGCGCCAATGCCGCCCGCCGCGACGATCACGGCCTGCGCGGCGAAGCTGAAGCTGCCGGCGGCGGCACGTGAGCTGGGCGCGCCGCGCGCTGCGCCGCTCGCTTCCAGAATCGTGCCACGCACGCCCGTCACCACGCCGCCCGCGACGGTGATTTCATCAACCTGGTGGCGGAATTTCAGCGTGATCAGGCCACGCGCCTCGGCCTCGCGCACGCGCCGCACAAACGGTTCCACCACGCCCGGCCCTGTTCCCCACGTGACATGAAAGCGCGGCACCGAGTTGCCCGGCCCCAGCGCGCCATAGCCGCCGCGCTCGGCCCAGCCGACGACCGGGAACCAGCGCAGGCCGCGCTCGTAGAGCCAGGCGCGCTTTTCGCCGGCGGCAAACGCCACATAGGCCTCGGCCCAGCGGCGCGGCCAGGCATCCTCGGGCCGGTCAAATCCTGCCGTGCCGAGCCAATCTTGCCGCGCCAGCTCATCCGAGTCGTGCATGCCCATGCGCCGCCGTTCGG
>LJCR01002346.1 GCA_001399705.1 Kouleothrix aurantiaca | reverse complement strand
GTTTCGCTATCTGCTGCGCCACCAGCAGAATGAGATCATAGAACTGCGTGGCGCGCAGCGTCGTCCACGGCAGGCCCGAATCGGCAACGATGCGCTCGGCGGCGAACTTCGATGCGAAATAGCTGAACATGGCGCGGTCGATCCCGCTCACGACGGGAATGCGCTCGGCGCCAACAACCGAAATGTACAGGAGGTGCTTTACTCTGGCTTGCACCGCAGCCTGGACGAGGTTGCGCGCTTTCACGTCGTCGCCGGCGGCGCTGCCCGCGCAGTGCACAAGCACCTCAGTTCCTGCCAGCGCCGCTTCGACGCCCGCGCCTGTGCTCAGGTCGCCCTGCGCAAAATCCATCCCCTCGCTCGGCGCATGCTGTTGCCGGCTGAGCACTCGCACCGCGCGGCCCGCCTCGCGCAGATGCGGCACCAGCAGCCGTCCCAGCGTGCCCGTCCCGCCCGTCACTAGTACATGTTGCATGTTTCCATCTCCCTGCTATCCTGTGCAATGAACGCCCTGCGGCAGTTCGCACACAAGACGAGATCGCGCGAACAAATGTGACACCCTTGGCAGGCTGCCGGGCAGGAGATGAGATCATGAAAGACGGGCGCGCCCCAGCGGGCGAGGCGGCATCGTTCGAGCAGTATCGCGTGCTGCTGTTTTCAATCGCGTATCGCATGACCGGCAGCGCCAGCGACGCCGAAGACCTGGTGCAGGAAACCTACCTGCGCTACTACGCGAGCGATACACGCGAGATCGTCTCGCTGAAAGCCTACCTCAGCACCATCATTACCCGCCTGTCGCTCGATCACCTGAAATCGGCGCGCGTGGCGCGCGAGCGCTACGTTGGCACGTGGCTGCCCGAACCGATCCTGACCTCGGCGGATGGCGGCTTGCCGCAAGCCAGCCTTGAGCAGCAGGAAGCGCTTTCGCTGGCATTCCTGCGCCTGCTCGAAGCGCTCAGCCCGCCTGAGCGCGCCGTGTTTCTGCTGCACGAGGTGTTCGGCTACCCGTTTCGCGAAATCGCCGCCATGCTCGAGAAAAGCCCGGCCAACTGCCGCCAGATTTTGCACCGCGGCCGCGCCGCACTGGAA